>JAHLFB010000256.1 GCA_018884025.1 Candidatus Phocaeicola faecipullorum | reverse complement strand
GTCGAATTCATCGTAGAACATTTTTCTTTCATCGCGCAGAAACTCTTCAGACTTTATAGCCTTGAAAAGCTGGTCTATTTTCGATGCCATTGCAAGTTTTTCCAATGAGCGTCTGTATTGTTCTAACTTTTCAAGATATATGACACATCTGTCCAAATATTTTGCAATATACACTTCTTTGATTTTACCCGTTTGTGCCAGGTTTCTGTTTGCCTCTACCAGTTTCTTATTGGCATGATATAAGTTTCTCCTCATGACCGAAAGTTTCTTCATCCAGTAGTAAAGGTAGAATGTCGCTATTATCAACAGGAAAGCAAGAATACTTATTCCAATCAATAATCGTCTTATATCTTTTTGCTTTTCGGTTTCTTTCTTCTTATAAGCTTTGTCTATGATAGGATATATTTGTGTTACCTCAAGGAAGCGTAGTCTTGCATTCGAGGCTACTGCATCTTCCATGGAGCATGTAAGATATCTGTATGCCCTTTCAAGGTCTCCCTGCAGGTATATCAGGTATGCGAGTTTTTGCAATGATGCATATTCGCGTTCAGCCATTTTTATATCCATGATGGCTGTTATGGCTAAATACTTTATCTGGTTCGATGTATCGCCAAGTGCTTCATATGCTTCTGAAAGTGTATAATTGGCATAAACATTACGTTTCATGTCCTTTGACGACTGCATACATGAAAGCAGAAGATTTATTGCCCTGCTGAATTCACCGTTTATGATTAATTCTTCAGCGTTGTTTATCTGTGAATCCATATCCGGGAGATTCATCATGGAAATGGAATCACGATATGTTTCTGTTATTTTCTTATAATATTTACTGGCCTTTATATCTGCAGTATAGTCGGCTAACCAGCCGTAGCATGCCCTTCTCGTTCTGTAGTAATATCCTATTAGTCCGGGATTGGTGATATTATGTAAGTCTACTTTATCCAACTCTATTTCAGCTTCATTATACATACCCATCACTCCAAAAACTTCGGCCCGGTTGATGAGAATTTCATCTTCCAGTTCCGGCTTGTTCATTTGTGGAAGATAGCTGTGTTTCATATTTATATAGTATAATGAAGAATCTGCCTGATAGTGCAGATATTCATAGAACAAAGCTCCGCAAAGATCGTATTTCTCTTTTACATCGCCCGATTTCCTTAAACTGTCTTTTAAATGTGATATTTTGTCCTCACGAAGTTTGTGGTAATACTTCTTGTTTGAAATAACTCCGTCGAGTTCTTTCAGTAAATTCTCGTTGTCGCTTTTTGCGACAATCATAGTCGGTAAAACGAAAATATAAATAAGTGATATAAAAAAGTTTTTCATCGTCATTAACTTTAAGCGATTGCAAAAATATATCTTTAATGCAAAGATACAAATTCATATGGGTAAAACAAGAACTTTTATATATTCAAAATATTTATATTTTTTTATTATGCTGTTAATATCTATATTGTTTATTATCAGGAGATTATCTATTTTATTAATTTATATTTTTCTTTTATACCGAAAAAAGAATTTACATAAATTCTAATTTTGTGATATTACAATATTAATATTAAAATATCATGAAACAAACACTGTTAATCATTATGGCTGTATTATCATTTTTAGGATTCAAGACTCCGGTACAGGCCTCAATCAAAAAAGTGGCTCCAACATTTTGGTGGGCCGGAATGAAAAATACCGAACTTCAGATTCTGCTTTATGGTGAAGATATTTCATCTTCAGACGTAAGTATAACAAGCACTGATGTATATTTGAAAGAAGTAGTCAGACAGGCCAATTCCAATTACCTTATACTTTATCTGGATTTGAAGGAAGCACGTCCTCAGAAATTCGATATAGTTCTTAAGAAAGGACGGAAAGTGACGAAAGTCCCGTACGAACTAAAGGAGCGTATCCGTAGGGGTACGGATATAGAAGGTTTTACTTCGTCGGATGTACTATACTTGATAATGCCTGACAGATTTGCAAACGGTAATCCGGATAATGACGTTATTCCGGGAATGCTTGAAAACAAGGTAGACCGTAATGAGCTGTTCGGACGTCACGGTGGCGATTTCAAGGGAATATCAGAACATTTGGACTATATTTCAGACCTTGGGGTAACTGCCATTTGGCTTAATCCTACACAGGAAAACGATATGAAGGACGGTTCCTATCATGGATATGCCATAACAGACTATTATCAGATAGACAGACGTTTTGGTACAAATGAAGAATTCTGCAATCTTGTTAATGAGGCTCATGGAAAGGGACTCAAGGTAGTGATGGATATGATTTTCAATCATTGCGGTAGTGAGAATTATCTTTTTAAGGATAGACCTCAGGATGATTGGTTTAATTTCCGTTCAAATTATGTCCAGACATCGTTCAAGACAGCGAGTGTAATGGATATCCATGCATCGGATTATGAGAAAGCTATTGCAACAGACGGATGGTTCACACAAGTGATGCCCGATTTGAACCAGCGCAACCGTCACGTGGCACGCTATCTTATTCAGAGCAGTATCTGGTGGATAGAATATGCCGGTATAAACGGAATACGTCAGGATACGCACCCTTATGCCGACTATAACTTTATGTCAACCTGGTGTAAGGAAGTTCTTGAGGAATATCCTCATTTCAATATTGTGGGTGAAACATGGCTTAACAGTAATGTGCTTGTTTCCTATTGGCAGAAGGATAGTAAATTGGCTGCCCCTAAGAACTCAAATCTGCCTACAGTGATGGATTTTCCTCTCACCGACCTTATGGGTAAGGCTTTCGATGAAGAAACAACAGAATGGTCAGGCGGACTTTACAGACTGTATGATTATCATACTCAGGACCTGGTATATGCAAATCCTATGAATCTTCTTATCTTCCTTGACAATCATGATACTTCACGCTTCTGCAAGAATGAAGAAGATGCAAAGAATATAGTACGTTATAAACAAGCTATCACTTACCTTCTTACCACACGTGGCATACCTCAGATATATTATGGAACAGAGATACTTATGGCAGCCGACAAGAGCGAAGGTGACGGTTGTCTTCGTCGTGATTTTCCAGGTGGATGGAAAGGTGATAAAGTAAACTGTTTCACTGCCGAAGGCCGTACAGATTTGCAAAATGAGGCATTCGATTATACACGCAAGCTTCTTAACTTTAGAAAAGGTAATGAAGCCATTTGTAAAGGTACAATGAAGCATTTCTCTATTTGCAAGGGAGTATATGTTTATGAAAGGAAATACAATGATAAATCTGTTGTAGTGTTTATGAACGGTACTGACGAAAAACAGACATTAAGTCTTGTTCCGTATAGAGAAATACTTCCTTCTTCCTCAGCTACAGATTTCATTAGTGGAAAGAATGTTGTTCTGGATGAAGAAATAACCCTTGGCAGTCGTGAAACATTACTTTTGACATTCTAAAATCATTTATAAAAACACTGGATATGTGTAAACGTTAAATATCACATATCCAGTGATTTAACAGGTAGAAAACCTTTAGAAAAGTTTATATTTTATTTCTAATTCGAGAAAAGTACAATTAAGAACCATACATTTGCACCAGAGAGTTTTTTTAACCTGATTACTAAACACTAAAATACCTGAAAAGCTATGAACCTTAAAAGTATTTTTTCATTTACATCATTAATCAGTTTTGTCTTGATGGTGAATGCTCAGAAACTGACTTCTCCTGATGGCAATTTCATTATGAATTTCAGCCTTAATCAGGAAGGTGCGCCTGTTTATGAACTCACTTATAAAAATAAGGCTGTAATAAAACCAAGTACATTGGGACTTGAACTTAAAAAGGAAGATGCCAATAAGAAAACAACTTTCGACTGGAAGGAGCGTACTGACAAAGATCAGCTGGACGCGAAAACCAACCTTATGACAGGTTTTACCATCAAAGATACAGAAACATCTACTTTCGATGAAACATGGAAACCTGTATGGGGAGAAGAAAGCGAAATCCGCAACAATTACAATGAGTTGGCAGTTACTCTTGAACAGCCTGAAAATGACCGTTACATTATAATCCGTTTCCGTCTGTTCAATGACGGTTTAGGATTCCGTTATGAATTTCCACAGCAGAAAAATCTTAACTATTTCGTAATAAAGGAAGAACATTCACAGTTTGCAATGGCAGGTGACCATACAGCTTTCTGGATTCCCGGAGATTATGATACACAAGAATACGATTACACAACTTCTCGTTTGAGCGAAATCCGTGGAAAAATGAAGGATGCCATCACTCCTAATTCCTCGCAATACGTGTTCTCGCCAACCGGAGTACAAACAGCTTTGATGATGAAAACTGATGATGGACTTTACATCAATCTCCATGAAGCAGCATTGATAGAATACTCTTGTATGCATCTTAATCTTGATGATAAGAATATGATTTTCGAGTCATGGCTAACTCCGGATGCCAGAGGAGACAAGGGATATATGCAGACACCTTGTGTATCGCCTTGGAGAACAGTTATAGCCAGCGATGACGCACGAAACATTCTTGCTTCAAGAATGACTCTTAATCTGAACGAGCCATGTAAAATAGAGGATACATCATGGATTCATCCTGTCAAGTATGTAGGTGTATGGTGGGATATGATTACAGGAAAAGGCTCATGGGCATATACCGACGAAGTACCAAGCGTGAAACTCGGTATCACAGACTATTCAAAAACCAAGCCTAACGGAAAACATTCGGCAAACACTGAGAATGTAAAAAGATATATAGATTTTGCTGCCGACAATGGATTTGATGCTGTACTCGTAGAAGGATGGAACGAAGGTTGGGAAGACTGGTTCGGTAAGACAAAGGATTATGTATTCGATTTCGTTACTCCTTATCCTGATTTCGATGTACAGGAAATTCACAAATACGCTGAAAGCAAAGGCATAAAAATGATGATGCACCATGAAACTTCAGCCTCTGCAAGAAATTACGAACGCCATATGGAGAAGGCATATCAGTTTATGGTTGATAATGGCTATAACTCTGTCAAGAGTGGATACGTTGGCGATATCATACCTCGTGGAGAGCATCATTACGGACAATGGATGGTTAATCATTATCTGTATGCGGTGACTAAAGCTGCTGATTACAAGATTATGGTAAATGCTCATGAAGCAGTACGTCCTACCGGAATATGCCGTACATATCCTAACCTGATAGGAAATGAATCTGCACGTGGAACAGAATATGAGTCTTTCGGTGGAAACAATGTTAATCACACGACAATTCTTCCGTTTACACGTCTTATCGGAGGCCCTATGGACTATACACCGGGTATATTTGAGATGGACTGCAGCAAGATGAATCCTACCAACAACTCAAAGGTACGCAGTACACTTGCACGTCAGTTGGCTTTATATGTCACAATGTACAGTCCTTTGCAGATGGCTGCCGATATACCTGAAAACTATGAGCGTTTCATGGATGCTTTCCAGTTTATAAAAGATGTTGCAATCGATTGGGATGAAAGTAAATATCTTGAAGCAGAACCGGGTGAATATATCACTATAGCACGCCGTGCGAAAGGTACAGATGACTGGTATTTAGGATGTACAGCAGGATATAACGGACACAAATCAGACCTCAAACTTGATTTCCTGACTCCGGGAAAGAAATATGAAGCTACTATTTATGCGGATGCCAAGGGGACAGCATGGAACAACAATCCTCAGGCATATACCATTACAAAAAAGAAAGTTACAAACAAATCTAAATTGAAACTTACAGCCGGAGTTGGTGGCGGTTATGCTGTATCAATAAAAGAAATTAAGTAATGATGTCTGAATATAATGTTTATATTTAAAAAGTTATATAAGCAAAGTTTCGTAAGGAACTCCCAACAGGGTAGAATTAAGGTATAGTAAAGTAAATTAAGAGAGATGTTTTATTAGGGTAGAAAGTAAGTTTTCAATAGGTATTCTTTAATTTAGGCTATTTATTAACATTTTAATTAAATAACAAATGAAAAGTAAAATCTTAAATTCTAATGGCAAGTTCCTGCTATTATGTTTAGTAGGAATGTTAATGACTGTACAAGGTTTTGCGCAGACTATAACAGTCAATGGTATTGTGAAAGACAAGACTGGTGAAGCGGTAATTGGTGCAAATGTTTTAGTGAAAGGTACTACAAACGGTACAATAACCGATTTTGATGGTATTTTTACATTGAATGCAAATAAGGGTGACATTATTGTATTTTCATTCATCGGATATAAATCACAGGAACTTCCGGTTGCAGAACAGATGAATGTGGTATTACAGGATGATACTCAACTTTTGGAAGATGTTGTGGTAATCGGTTATGGTAGTGTAAAGAAAAGTGATCTTAGCGGTTCAGTGGTAGCTATAAAGGCCGAGGAAATGAATAAGGGTGCTGTGACATCACCTCAGGAACTTATTATGGGTAAGGTTCCTGGACTTTCAATAAGTCAGGGTAATGGCGCTCCTGGGGCTGGTTCCACTATTCGTATTCGTGGTGGGGCTTCTCTTAACGCGACTAATAATCCTCTCATTGTCATAGATGGAGTTCCAGTAGCAGATGATGCAGCTCCTGGTACACCTAATGCTCTTGCTACTATAAATCCTAATGATATCGAAACATTTACAGTGCTTAAAGATGCTTCAGCTACAGCAATCTATGGTTCTCGTGCTTCAAATGGTGTTATCATAATCCAAACAAAAAAAGGAACACAAGATAAGATTAAAGTAAGTTATTCAAGTACATATACCCTTCGTGATCCCTATCAAAGATTTGAAACGCTTGATGCTGCTACATATCGTAAAGTTATGTATGAGCAATGGGCAGGAACTCCACAACAAGATGAAGTTTATACTTTGTTGAATGAATATCCTGATCAGGCAACTAATTGGCAGGATGCAATATATCAGACAGGGCTTGCAACTGATCAGAATATAGGAATTTCCGGTAAGGCAGGTTTTCTTCCTTTTCGCGTTTCATTTGGTTACAATAATGAAAGAGGAACTATTAAAACGTCCAAATATGAAAGGTATACGGCTTCTGTAAACCTAAGTCCCAAGTTCTTTGATGATCATTTAAGTGTAGATGTAAACATAAAAGGGACTATTAATAACAATATATTCGCAAATGAAGGTGCTGTAGGTACAGCTGCTTATTATGACCCAACCAAGCCGATTTATAATGAAACAGGAGCAAATAATGGCTATTGGAATTGGGAAGGAACAACTTTGGCTGCGACTAATCCGTTATCCCTTCTTTATGATGTGACAAATGAAGGTACGACAAAACGTAGTTTAGGAAATTTGCAGTTGGACTATAAAATTCATGGTTTTGAGGATTTAAGGGCTAATCTGAATTTAGGTTACGATGTGGCTGTGACAGATGGTGACAATTATGTAAATAAAGGCTCCTACCAATCTGTTATTGATAGTGATTTTCCGACTGTCGGACGTGGAGCGACATGGCATAATATACGCAAGAACAGTTTACTTGATTTCTATCTAAATTATAATAAGGATATTGAGTCTATAAAAAGCCGTATTGATATAATGGCTGGTTATTCATGGCAACATTTCTATTATTCAGATTTAAATACAAATAAGTCAAATATAATGGAGAAAGCAGAAAAGGAAATAACCGGGTTTGAGTATAACGATGTAGAGAAAAGATATTATTCTACCACAGATAGAGAGATTCCAAAAGAAAACTATCTTGTATCTTTCTTTGGAAGATTAAATTATAGTTTGATGGATCGTTATTTGCTTACTGCAACATTGCGTAGGGATGGATCATCGCGTTTTAGCAAAAATAATCGTTGGGGATTGTTCCCATCAGCTGCATTTGCCTGGACTTTGAGTAATGAGAAATTTATGGAACCGATGCAAAATGTACTTTCAAACTTGAAATTAAGATTGGGTTATGGTATTACAGGGCAGCAGGAAATTGGTGATTATATGTACATGACAAAATATAAGGTTAGTACAGACCCTCATTCAACATATCTTGGACATTATTTGATGAGACCAGAAGGATATAGCCCGGATTTGAAGTGGGAAGAAACTGCTACTTACAATATTGCTATAGATTATGGCTTTTTGAATAACAGAATCAATGGTAGCATAGAGTTTTACAAGAAACATACAAAAGATATGTTAAATTACGTGGATGCACCTGCAGGAACAAACTTTGCTACAACACTTATGGCCAATGTGGGAGAAATGGACAACAAAGGTGTAGAATTTAATATTAATGCAGTAGCTATACAAAGTAAGGATTTCACGTGGGAAATAGGCTATAATGTTACCTGGAATGATAGTAAGATAGTAAAACTGACAGCCAACTATAATCCGGATTATGAAGGCATAAATGCAGGTACGAATCAAAAGCATCAGGTGGGATTTGCTCCTAATACGTTCTATCTTTACCAACAAGTGTATGACTCTGAAGGAAACCCAATACAAAATGCCATAGTTGATAGAAATGGTGATGGAAAGATAACAGAAGATGACAGATATTTAACAGGTAAAAGCCCAATGGCGAAAGTATATATGGGATTAAGTTCACAGTTTACTTATAAGAACTGGGATTTGGGATTCAATATGCGTGCAAGTCTTGGAAATTATGTATATAACGGTAATCTTTCTGGTAATGCTACTTCGTATAATTATGGTGGACAAGGTATATTGTCGAATTTATATAAAGGATACCAAATTACGGGATGGAATTTCCGTTCAAGTCCAGAACAAGGAGCTACTGATTACTTCCTTGAAAACGCGTCTTATTTGAAGATGGATAATCTAACTTTTGGTTATTCATTTAGAAATTTTACAAAAGCAAATTTGGCAGGACGTGTAAGTGCGTCTGTACAGAACGTGTTTACTATTTCTAAATATAGAGGCATGGATCCTGAATGTAGTGCGATAGATGGTACTATGTGGTTACGTCCACGCACATATACAATAGGCTTAAATCTTAACTTTTAAATAAAAGAATACTTATGAATGCAAAGAAAATATTATATTTAGCAATCATGCTGACAGGTATGTCAAGCTGTGTAGGTGACCTTGATGTCGTACCATTAGATAGTACGGTAAATACCGCAGATAGAGCTTACAAAACAAAGGAAGATTATGACAAAGGATTGGCAAAACTGTATGCAATATGGGCGATGAGTGGTCAAGATGGAGCTTCAAATTCAGATATAGAAATTGGAGATCAGGGAAATACCACATTGGTTCGTTCGTACTGGTTATGTCAAGTTCAGCCAACAGATGAAATGAAAAATGCTGATAATAAAGATTGGACAGCTCCGTTTAATTATATGACTTGGGGTACAAGTCGAACAGAACCATTAGAGGCTGTTTATCAGCGTTGTATGTATATTGTAGCCCTTGTAAACGAATATCTTAAACAATTACCTAATGCTCCAGAAGGTATAGACAGGGTTAACTACCAGGCGCAGGCTCGTTTCTGTCGTGCTTTGGCTTATTATACATTAATGGATATTTACGGACGTCCTCCATTTATAACAGAAGACAATTATTCGTTACAGCCAGAACAAATAGAGTCGGATAAACTTTTTTCATGGATTGAGACTGAATTAAAATGGGTTATTGAGAAAGGTAATCTACCTAAAAAACAAACAGGGATAGACCGTGGTCGTGCGGATCAAGGTAGTGCATGGGCCTTATTGGCACGTATGTACCTAAACGCTGTAACATATACCGGAAAGGCTTATTATACAGAATGTATCAATGCTTGTAAACAAGTATTTACTATGGGATATGAGTTGGCTGATGAATATCATGCTTTGTTTTGTGGTGACAATACAGAAAATCCTGATGCGGCAAATGAGATTATTTTCCCTGTATTACTTGATGGTGATGCTACTCAGACGTGGGCAAATTTCATTTCGTCTTCACGTCCCTCAAAGGTAATAAAAGAAATAGAAGATGATAAATCACCAGAGCAAGGAAAGAAGAAATATAATTTTTGTTTTGAAAATTGGGGTACACGTGAAGGATGGGCTCAATATCGTGCTACAGGACAGTTGATTGATTTCTTCGAATTCAACGGTAATGTAAAAAGCATGGAAAATATAAAAGATAAGAGGGGAATATTCGTTGATAAAACCTTTTATGACGAATTAGAACTTAAGCAGTATATAGAGAATGACCCAATAGGAACATTTAACACAGATGGATGGTGGGTGTTCAAATTTTCTAATTTAAAACATGATGGTACACCACTTGATATCTATCAAACAGCTGAGACAGCAGTGTTCGTAAGTACAGATTTCCCTCTTATACGATTAGGAGACATCTATCTGATATTTGCTGAAGCTGTAGCAAGACAAAACGATACCCAAAACATGGCAGAAGCTGTTGAAAAAGTAAATCTGCTTCGTGCTCGTGGTGACGTATCTGCAATAGACGAAAATTGGTTGAAAGCTACAGCGAAAGTTGGTGGCTCTTCAAAAACTGTTCCATTTGGAAATATTTTAAATGAGCGAACAAGGGAATTATATTGGGAAGGACAAAGGCGTACGGACCTAATACGTTATGGATTATTGACCTCAAGTGAATATGTGTGGGATTGGAAAGGTGGAGTACAAAGTGGAACAGGAGTAAATGAACGTTATAATTTATACCCTATTCCATTGACAGACCTTACTTCTAATGGAAATATGCATCAAAATGAAGGATATGAAAAAAATTAATAATCTTAAAGCAAAGAATATACAATGAAACTATTAAAATACGCTGCAGTGGTTATATCGCTGTTTGCATTCACTTCTTGTGAGAGTGATTTGGAAAAAACAATATATGATGAAAGTAAAGTGAAACCTGCTGTTCTTTCAGGATTGGAAGATGTATATATCCTTGATAAGACAAAAGGTTCTGAAAATGCGTTATTGTTGAAGTGGACAAAGCCTGATATGGGATATCAGGCCTCTGCTACAAGCTTGCTGGAAATGGATTTGAAGGAAAAGAATTTCAATAATCCGGTCATTCTTACTGCAAGTATAGAAGAAACGGCTTATTCAGCTACGGTTAGTGATTTCAATAAAAAGATAATGACCCTATTTAAGAATCATGGTGTTGAATACACAGAAGGGGAAACTGTAGAATTATCTTTCAGAATAGGTTCCTATATATCTACAGTAATAGATACTGTTTTTTCTGAAGTTTATACAACTACTGTAACTCCTTATGCTGGAGAGGCTGTATATCCTATGATTAGCGTCAGAGGTGATTATTGTAATTGGAGTTTTAATAACAGCCAGTTTGTTTATTCTGTAAATTCAGACGACAACTATGCTGCTATGATATATTTTGACGGAAAAGCTCAAAACGGATGGAAATTCTGTAAAGAAGAAGATTGGAATAGTGGGAACTGGGGCTCAAATGGAGAAAGTACTATTCCTGATGAAGCTCTTGAAGTGACATTAATCAGTGGTGGAAATGACATTAAAGCATACAGCAAGAAAAGCTATTGGGTGGAATTCAATTCATCAACAGGACTATTGCAAATGAGCCAGTGATATGATTCTTGGGGATTGGTTGGTAGCTTTAATGAATGGAATGCGGCCAATGCTGTAGATATGATTTATGGATACGATGAAAGCGGTGCGTATCTGATGCTTACTCAGAAATATCCAGCAGATGCTACCTGGAAGATAATTTCAGACAAAGCGTGGCAAAAAGGCGAAGTAAATGTCAATAGTGTATCTTATGAAGGCGATGTTGAGGATGCAGGTTCTGATGGTAACTTTAAATTCAATAAAGGTGAAGGTACATACGAAGTAAAATGGTACTTTAATAAAGTACAACCTACGCTTATTGTTACTAAAAAATAATAATTTGCTTAAGTTTCGGAATTAGAAATCAAGTAGATTGATTAAGGCTTTGAATGTTGCAGGTAGGCTGGTTTTACAACGGCACTATAAGAATATTTTCAATAAAAACATACATTCATTTCACTTTCATATCTTTCACATGATTTAAACAGCATGCTGTTTAAAAGGATTTCTGTAGAAATTCCGAAACTTAAGTCTTTATTTTAAAAGGTTGCCACACCGTCTTTTATAGCTAATCTTTGTTATTAGAAAATTACTTATCATACACATTTTTATAATTTTGTAGATGAAAAAATATTTATTGATTGTTCCCTTTATAATACAAATGATAGGGTGTACTCCAAAATTTAAATCTTTCGAAGACTATCCTTCATTCTCAACAGAATGGGAGGAAATGATATATACGCCCGAAAATACAAATTTCATGCTTTGGGCTCCGACTGCCGATGCCGTGAAAGTCAATATCTTCGATGAAGGAATGGGCGGTGAACCTGTCAGTTCTATGGAAATGAAGAGAGGTGACAACGGTCAGTGGACACTCGCTGTCAATGAGGATTTGCGCGGTAAATTCTATACATTCAATGTACAGATTGACGGCAAATGGCTGGGTGATACTCCCGGGGTAATGGCAAAGGCTGTAGGTGTGAACGGCAAGCGAGCTGCGATAATCAATCTTGATGACACTGACCCTGAAGGATGGGCTGACGACAAGCGCCCTGAATTGAAGCACTTCAATGATATCATTCTTTACGAAATGCATCACCGTGATTTCTCTGTTGACAGTCTTTCAGGCATAAAGAATAAAGGTAAGTTTCTTGCTCTAACCGAAGAAGGAACGAAGAATATTTATGGCCAGACTACCGGACTTGACCATCTTAAAGAACTTGGAATTACTCATGTGCATATTCTCCCATCATATGATTATGCTTCGGTAGATGAAACTAAGTTGGATACACCGCAGTATAACTGGGGATATGACCCACAGAACTATAATGTGCCTGACGGTTCTTATTCTACGGACCCTTACAAACCGGAAGTGCGCATCCGTGAGTTCAAACAGATGGTGCAGTCGCTCCACAAGGCCGGTATAAGAGTTATTATGGATGTGGTTTATAACCATACTTTCAATACCGAAAACAGTAATTTTGAACTTACTGTACCGGGATATTTTTATCGTCAGAACGATGATGGAACATTTGCTAACGGTTCAGGCTGTGGGAATGAAACAGCAAGCGACCGCGAAATGGTACGCAAATACATTGTAGAATCCGTTAAATATTGGGTAAACGAATATCATGTCGATGGCTTCCGTTTTGACCTTATGGGAATTCATGATATAGAAACTATGAATACCATTCGTGATGAATTGGACAAGATTGATCCTACAATATTTATTTATGGTGAAGGTTGGGCTGCTTCAGCACCTAAATATTCATTTGAAAAACTTGCCATGAAGGCTAATACTTGGCAGATGCCGGGAGTGGCAGCATTTAGCGATGAGTTCCGCGACAGTCTGCGTGGTTCCTGGAGTGACGATACAAAAGGTGCATTTGTAACAAACTGCAAAGGACATGAGGCAGGAGTGATGTTTGGTATAGTTGCGGCACTTCCGCATCCGCAGCTTAAGGCAGAAAGAAAGGACATGCCGGCACCATGGACAGCACAACCGTCGCAGATGATAAGCTATATAAGTTGTCATGATGACCATTGTATAGGCGACCGCCTTATGCTTACTGCTCCAAAGGCTGATGTGAAACAGCGTATGCGCTTATTGAAACTTGCTGAAACAGCAGTATTTACTTCGCAGGGGGTACCATTCATTTTTACCGGTGACGAGCTTATGCGTGACAAGAAAGGTGTGAAGAATTCGTATTGTAGTCCTGATTCTATTAATGCGATAGACTGGCGACTGAAAAAGGAACATCAGGATTCATACGAATATATTCGTGGCCTGATAGCACTTAGAAAGGCTCATCCGGCCTTCCGCTTGGGCAGCGCAGAAAAGGTTTACGAACATCTTGAGTTCATAAATCCATCGGCCAAGGGTGTTGTGGCTTTCCGCATCAAAGGACAGCCCGAAGGCGAGGCATGGAAGGATATAACCGTTATTCTGAATGCTACCAAGAAGAACGTAAAGGTGGAAGTCCCTGAAGGTATATACCGTGTAGTATGTCAGGATGGAAAGATTAATCCTGAGAAAGGATTTTCTGACGTGAAAGGAAAAATACTTGTAGCTGCTCCTCAGTCGGCTACTATAGCGTATATCAAATAAGAGTTGTAATACTGGTTTTGTTATCAATCCCAGGTATATTATATTTATTTGCAAATTACAAAAAACAGTGATGGCCATAAGTTTTCGTTACAGAATGCTTATGGCTTTTTTTATTGCTAATGTATGGTACATTTTAGTTTTGTGGAGTTATAATATATACGTTTTGTTTAATCTATGAGAATCTACCATTTAATATCTTTTTTTATAATTTTCCTCTCAACTGCTTGCAGTAAATATACTATCGACAATGAAAGCGGTGAAGAAATAGATGTATCCATACAATTTCAGAAAAATACCGGTGGAGAAACTTTTGAAACAGAATATCCAATCAGGATATTTTGTACCGATGTATCGGGTAAAAGTGTAAAAGATTTGATTTTTAATCAAGGTGACGAAATAACGTTTCCTCTAGCAAAAGGGGAATATGGCATCAATGTATTTGTTGGTTTGGATGAAAATAATTACACTCTTAAAGATAAGCCTGATGGTAAACAGATGGTTACTATGAAAAACAGTTCAATGGCAGAAAAGGCTTTACGAGCCGCACATACATCGCTTGAAATAGATAGACAGACGGATATAAATATGATTCCTGCATATGTGGTAGCTTCTGCCGAGGTGGAGCTATCCAATATTCCTGCCGACGTAAAGAGTGTGAGGATTGATATCTCTCCTGTTAGTAGTGGATATAATACATGTGGCGGATATTCTGAGGATACGCAAAGTGGAGTGATTGTCTGTTATGAAAAGTCCGGCAAATGGGTGTCAGATAAGAGATATTTCTTTCCCGTAGAGAACCGCAAGACCACTATATCTGTAAGTATAGATAAAGGTGACGAAACAGATAATTATAGTTATACATTTATTGATGGAATGAAAGCCGGTCAGCCTTATAAGTTTACAGGAGGATATAGTGACGGATTGAATATGGATGGGGATTTCCAAATCAGCGGTTGGAATATGGAAAAGGAAATTGTTCTTGATTTTGAGGATGAGACATTGGTAGGTGAAGATGAAGGTGATATACCTTCATATGATATTGAGACTTTTATTGTTGAGGCAATTCCGAGTGCAGATGTTATTTGGGGACCTTTCTATGTGTGGAAAGTGGAGGAACAATCCGCAAATGAAGCTCTTGTGACCATTATTTCTCCAGACCAGTGGTTTCAGAAATTTGAAGAAGGTGAGGCACTTAAGATTTTAAATGCATATGATGTAGAAGGTATTACCGGTTGGAGGACGTTTACCAGGGCAGAGGCAGAAGAATTCCATAAAGAATATTCTAATTATTTGGAAGAACTAAATCCTTTTTTGCAGGAAAACGGATTGGATGTTTTTTATACATCAAATGATAGGAGATACCTTTGTGAAAACGGTGAATATGCTTTCAATATTTTTGGCAGCACTAATATCCGTAAAGCTGGAACAACCGTGAAATACTATCTACGCCCGATTAAAACAATAAGACTCAAAGCTCAAAAATAGTATGCTGAAAAACATAAAATAAAATGCTTCGTCATTTCAAACAAAACGACGAAGCATTTTAAGTAAAACGACGAAACGTTTGGATTAAGGATATCTTTCAGATTTTTTTGCTCTTGTTTTCTTCTGTTTTTACCTTTCTCAGCAGGTCGGATGCAAAGATGAAATTGTTTAGCCTTTCGTTTGTTGCCGTGAATACATCATCTTTTGTTCCTGACCATTCCTTGTGTCCCTGATAGATGTAAAGAATACTGTCGCCTATTCCCATTACGGAGTTCATATCGTGTGTGTTGATGATAGTTGTCATATTGAATTCCGTAGTAATATCGTGTACCAGTTCGTCTATCACCAACGAGGTTTTTGGGTCGAGACCGGAGTTCGGCTCGTCGCAGAACAGATATTGAGGATTTAAGGCTATTGCCCGTGCTATGGCAACACGTTTTTGCATTCCTCCACTTATTTCTCCCGGATATTTGTTTTGAGCGTCCAGAAGGTTTACTCTGTCCAGACAGAATTGTGCCCGGCGTACTCTGTCGCGGTAAGTGTCGTTTGAAAACATGTCAAGTGGAAACATTACATTTTCCAGTACAGAGAGGGAGTCGAAAAGAGCGGCGCTTTGGAATATCATACCCATTTCCTTGCGCAGTGTCTTTTTTTCGTTTTTACCCATTTTCAGAAGGTCTCTGTTGTCGTACAGCACTTCACCTCTTTCCGGGGTAAGCAACCCTACGATACATTTCATGAGTACGGTCTTACCTGAACCGCTTTGGCCTATTATGAGATTGGTTTTTCCGTTCTCGAAAGTGAAATTTATGTCGTCGAGGACTGTTTTGTCCTCAAATGACTTGCATATGGATTTTACTTGTATCATCCCATTAATAATTGAGTAAGAACTAAATCGGAGAATAATATTAGCACACTGCTGGATACTACAGCGTTGGTGCTGGCTTTTCCCACTGAAATGGAACCACCGTCAACTGTGTAGCCGAAATATGCGGATACGCTTGCAATGATAAACGCGAAGAACAGTGACTTGATGAAGCTGCACCATATGTACCATTCTATGAAGCAATATTGCAGACCGTATTCCAGGTCGGTGGCATTCATTATCCCGGCGAACCATGCCGTACAGAACGCGCCTATTATTCCGGCAAATATGCTGAATATCACAAGGAACGGTATCATGGTCATAAGTCCCAATATCTTTGGTAGAATGAGGTACGATGCCGAATTTATTCCCATTATTTCAAGCGCGTCTATTTGTTGTGTAACCCTCATAGTACCGATTTCGGAGGCTATGTTTGAGCCTACTTTACCGGCAAGGATAAGACACATGATGGATGAAGAAAATTCAAGCAATAGGATTTCACGTGTAGTGTATCCGACAACGAAACGTGGCATCCAGGGACTTTCGATGTTTAATTTTATCTGGATACAGATAACGGCTCCGATGAAAAAAGAAATAAGCAGGACTATGCCTATTGAGTTTATGCCTAACTGGTATAATTCATTTACGTATTGTTTGAAATATACCCTTATCCTTTCAGGGCGTGAAAAAACTCTGCCCATTAGGATTATGTATCTGCCTAGAATACTGATTGGTTTTATCATGTCGCTTTTATAATTTGGTGCAAAAGTACAGTTTTTTAGCTATTAAATAATAAAAGATAGGATGATTTTAATATAAATGACCATATAACCCAAGAATTTTACTACTTTTGTGCCCAAAACTAGCTATATGGAACAAGCGAAAGATAAGGAATACGAAGATAAGTCGGCCGACAAAGGTACACAGGCTGACTATAATGAATGTATGGTACTTCGTACTGAGAATCTTGTCAAGAAATATGGTAAGCGAACAGTTGTGAACGATGTCTCGATAAACGTCAGACAGGGAGAAATCGTAGGATTGCTCGGACCTAACGGCGCGGGAAAAACTACTTCTTTCTATATGACTACCGGACTTATTGTGCCGAATGAGGGACATATCTTTCTGAATGATGAGGATATAACATCGTATCCCGTTTACAAGCGTGCCCAGAAAGGTATCGGATATTTGGCGCAGGAAGCGTCTGTGTTCAGAAAAATGAGTGTGGAGGATAATATTGCTTCTGTACTTGAACTTACAAATAAAAGCCCTGAATATCAGAAAGAAAAGCTGGAGAGCCTTATAGCGGAATTCAGATTGCAGAAGGTCAGAAAAAATCTTGGCGACCAGTTGTCGGGAGGTGAACGAAGAAGAACGGAAATAGCAAGATGTCTTGCCATAGACCCTAAGTTCATAATGCTGGACGAACCGTTTGCCGGTGTCGATCCTATCGCTGTGGAAGATATACAGCATATAGTATGGAAATTGAAAGACAAGAACATCGGAATTCTTATCACTGACCATAATGTGCAGGAAACATTGAGTATAACAGACAGGGCGTATTTGTTGTTTGAGGGCAGGATACTGTTCCAGGGAACTCCTGAAGAGTTGGCCGAAAATAAAATAGTGCGCGAAAAATATTTGAGTAACAGTTTCGTGTTGAGGAAAAAAGATTTCCAGATGCAGAATTTGCGCGACTGACAGAGCCGCCCGAACGGTGTGTTGAAATTTTTTTTGTACTGACTTTTTGGTAGTTGCAATATTAAACACTATTTTTGCACACTCCAAAAAGTTTATACTTTTGACGTAATAATAAATAATTAATATAAAAACTAAGGAAATGAATATTTCATTACAAAATGTAAGCAATGTAAGTGCTGTGCTTACTGCGCAGATTGAAAAAGCTGATTATCAGGAAAAAGTTGAAAAATCATTGAAAACACTTCGCCAGAGAGTGAATATGCCAGGCTTCCGTAAGGGAATGGTTCCAATGGGACTTATCAAGAAGCAGTACGGCGTTTCTGTACTTTTGGAAGAAGTTGATAAATTGTTGCAGGAAAAAGTGGGTGAATATATCCGCGAGAACAAAGTGAATATGTTGGGTACTCCACTTCCAAAGGAAAACAACATTGATTTCAGCAAGGATGAAAACTTTGAGTTCTCTTTCGATATAGCTTTGGCTCCTGAATTTTCTATAGAATTGTCTAACAATGATGCCGTTGATTACTACGACATCGATGTTACTGACGATATGGTAGATCAGCAGGTTAAAATGTACGCACAGCGTAACGCTAAATATGACAAGGTAGAGGAATACCAGGACAAGGACATGCTGAAAGGTCTTTTGGCTGAACTTGACGAAAACGGTAGCACAAAAGAAGGCGGCGTTCAGGTAGAAGGTGCGGTAATGATGCCATCTTACATGAAGAACGACGACCAGAAAGCTATCTTCAACGGTGCAAAGGTTAATACTGTATTGGTATTCAACCCTTCAGTAGCTTTCGATAACAATGAAGCAGAACTTGCTTCTTTATTGAAAGTAAAGAAAGAAGAAGTTGCAAATTATAAAGGTAACTTCAGCTTCCAGATTGAAGAAATCACACGCATGGTTCCGGGTGAATTGAATCAGGAACTTTTCGACCAGGTTCTTGGTGAAGGCAAGGCTTCTAACGAAGAAGAATTCCGCGCACAGGTTAAGGAAAGCATCGCTACTCAGTTCGTAGCAGACAGCGACTATAAATTCCTTATCGACTTGCGTGCTTACACAATGGGTAAGGTTGGCAAACTGGAATTCGCTGATGATTTGATGAAACGTATCATGCTTGAAAACAACAAGGAAAAAGGTGAAGAATACGTAAACGAAAACTATGACAAGAGCCTTGAAGAACTTACATGGCATCTTATCAAGGAAAAACTTGTTGAAGCTAACGGCATCAAGGTAGAACAGGCTGACATCCAGAATATGGCTAAGGAAGCTACTCGTGCACAGTTCGCTCAGTATGGTATGATTAATGTACCGGACGAATTGCTTGACAATTATTCTAAGGAAATGCTTAAGAAACGCGAAAGCGTTGAAGCTCTTGTAAACAGAGTAATTGAGACTAAGCTTGCAGCAGCTGTTAAGGGTCAGATAACTCTGAACCACAAGGCTATCTCTGTAGAAGATTTCAACAAAATGTTTCAGTAATATAAATTTCCAGGCTGAAGTTAATTGCTGAGGCTTATTAATGGAAGAGGCTTTTAACCGAGGCTTTTCTGTTGGGTGCAAGCTCTTTTTGGTCCTGTACGCAGAAAAGAAATGGGTAAAAGTCTCTTTCTTTGTTTTTAATAAATAAAAATTATAGTTATGGATGATTTTAGAAAATATGCAACGAAGCACCTGGGTATGAGCAGTATGGTGCTGGACGACGTTATAAAGTCGCAGGCAGGGTATCTTAATCCGTATATATTGGAAGAAAGACAGCTGAACGTTACCCAGCTGGACGTGTTCTCAAGGTTAATGATGGACCGTATCATTTTTCTTGGTACTGAAATAAATGATTATACGGCAAATACACTTCAGGCACAGCTTTTGTATCTGGATTCGGTGGATTCCAGTAAGGATATATCCATATATATAAATTCTCCGGGTGGATCTGTATATGCCGGATTGGGTATATACGACACAATGCAGTTTATAAGCAGTGATGTGGCTACATTTTGTACCGGACTTGCGGCTTCAATGGCGGCTGTGCTGTTGGTGGCAGGACAGGAAGGTAAAAGAAATGCCTTGACTCACTCGCGCGTGATGATACATCAGCCTCTTGGCGGCGCTCAGGGACAGGCTTCTGATATTGAAATCACAGCTCGCGAAATCTTGAAACTGAAAAAGGAATTATATACAATTGTTGCCGAACATTCACATACTGATTTTGACAAAGTCTGGGCTGACTCTGACAGAGATTACTGGATGACTGCACAGGAGGCTAAGGAATACGGTATAATAGATGAGGTAATGTCACGTAAGCCTTCTTTGTAAACCGGTCTTGTGAAATAAGTGGTATATTCTGTTTTTTCTGGGCTTGCAATTTCTTATTGCAGGCTCTATAATTTATAACTCAAAATACTTTTTTAGTCATTGGAAAATTCAAAAACAACTAGAAACAGAAACAAGTGCAGTTTTTGTGGACGTACGGAAAATGAAGTCGGCTTCTTGATAACGGGCGTCAATGGCTGTATTTGCGATTCGTGTGTGGAGCAGGCTCACGAGATAGTGAAAGAAGCCAATATGCATTCGCACGCCGGAAAGAGTGGAAATATTCGTCTGGAGGAATTGCCTAAACCGGCCGAAATTAAGGATTTTCTCGACCAGTACGTTATTGGACAGGATGATGCTAAAAGATATTTGTCAGTAGCCGTATATAATCATTATAAAAGACTTCTGCAGGTATCTGATGATAATGATGTAGAGATTGAAAAATCAAACATCATAATGGTGGGAAGCACAGGTACAGGAAAGACGTTGCTGGCACGTACTATAGCTAAACTATTGAAAGTTCCGTTCACAATTGTAGATGCTACAGTGTTGACAGAAGCGGGATATGTGGGCGAAGATATTGAAAGTCTTCTTACACGTTTGCTGCAGGTGGCAGACTACAATGTTGAGGAAGCCGAACGTGGAATAGTGTTTATTGACGAGATTGATAAGATAGCCCGTAAAGGGGATAATCCTTCAATAACCAGAGACGTGAGTGGTGAAGGTGTTCAGCAGGGTTTGCTCAAACTGCTTGAGGGTTCTATCGTGAATGTTCCGCCGCAGGGTGGAAGAAAACATCCTGAACAGAAGATGATTCCTGTAAATACTAAGAATATCCTCTTTATTTGCGGTGGCGCTTTCGAAGGCATTGAAAGGAAAATTGCCCAGAGACTTAATACAAACGTTGTAGGGTATAACTCTGTAAAGGAAGCGGTGAAGATAGACCGTAGCAATATGATGCAGTATATCGCGCCTCAGGATTTGAAATCGTTCGGTCTTATACCTGAAATCATAGGTCGTCTTCCTATATTGACATACCTTAATCCGCTCGACAGAAATGCGCTGCGTAACATATTGACAGAACCTAAGAATTCTATTATCAAACAGTATATAAAACTTCTGGATATGGACGGTGTGAAACTGGTTTTCCAGCCTGAAGTGTTGGATTATATTGTTGACAAAGCGATAGAATACAAGTTAGGTGCGCGTGGACTAAGGTCTATCGTTGAGACAATCATGATAGATGTCATGTATAATGTTCCGTCAAGCAATGTCAAGGAATTTGTCGTAACACTTGATTATGCCAAGGAACAAATGGAAAAGTCGAATCTGTCCCGTTTGCAGTCCGTTTGATTTGAAGAAGAAAAAAAAGCACATTTTAGTGAAATTTTTTCTCTTTTTATTTGTGTAATATTGAAAGTTGTTTATAACTTTGTTACATAAGAACTTTTCAGTATATCATAGATTCATTTAATTCATAGGAAGCAATGGCGGAAAAAATCAATTTGACAGAGCAGTTGAAGAAGTATTTCGGTTTTGATACTTTCAAAGGAAATCAGGAAGCTATAATAAGAAGTCTTCTTGAAGGTAATGATACTTTTGTATTGATGCCAACCGGAGGTGGAAAATCGCTATGCTATCAGTTGCCCTCACTTCTGATGGAGGGTACTGCTATCGTTATTTCGCCGCTTATTGCGCTAATGAAGAATCAGGTAGATGCTATGCGTAACTTCAGTGAGGAAGATGGGGTAGCCCATTTTATAAATTCCTCACTTTCAAAGTCTGCCATAGAT
>JAHLFB010000255.1 GCA_018884025.1 Candidatus Phocaeicola faecipullorum | reverse complement strand
GTCTTGTTTCACATTGTCCGTTACATGTCACCTCACGTAAAATACCTTTTTCAGAATTGTCAGCCACCCAGTCTGAGAAATAATGCAGTCGCGATGTGTAACCGTTTATCACACCGTTCCTATATCGTATCAACTGCAGAGCATCCTTAAAACCACCACATCCTATATTATCTTTCAATGAAGATAAATACAATGCCAAAACTATTTCCACATATGTGGTACAGTCCAATGAATCGGTACGTACCATCAGGCTTTCATTCAGTCCAGCATCGAGGGTTCCTCCCTTATAAGGAGTCCCAATAAGGCTTTTAGCAAAATACATAATCCTTTCATTTCCGGTAAGTAAAGATTTATCCATACTTTCTCTCAGAAGGCTGTCAACCTTTAAAGAATCAGCCTCATTCGGAAAACATACAGGTGCATATAGAAATGCTCCTACTATTGCTGACAATATTTTATTTATTATCCTCTGGCTCACCTTTTAATATAGGAAGTGTAACTTTATATTTTACTGCTATTATTCGTACGATAAATACTGTGGCACCACATGCTATCTGCGAAATATAGTTCTCCAAACCGATGAGATAACACAGCCACAATACAATTCCACCAACGACACATGCCATAGCATAAATCTCTTTTCTGAAAATAAGAGGGATTTCGTTGATAAACACATCGCGAATTACTCCTCCGGCAGCACCTGTTATACTACCCATTATTATAGCTACCCAGAATGAATAACCCAAATCTATACTTTTTGTTGCCCCTACCACAGTAAACAAGGCCAATCCTATACTGTCGAATATGAAGAATGTATTGTTCAGGCGTATAAGGTATTGACGGAAAATAATAACAAAAAACATTGCCATAGCGGTACATATAAGATACATAGGATCTGTCATCCAGGCTGGAGTTACATCAAGAAGCAAATCACGTAACGTACCGCCACCGATAGCTGTAGCAAGGCCTACCACGTATGCTCCAAACCAGTCAAAACTCTTTGCCGATGCCAGACGGATACCACTTATGGCAAACGCAAATGTACCTATAAAATCAAGTATTTCTACAAAAGATGGAATTTCAAACATATCTGTATTTTATTAATGTCACCAAGTATAGTTTACTCCGAAACTGAACAATTCCTGCAACTGGAAATAACTTTCGTCAGGTTCCTTTGATACTCCGTCATCATATCTTGCATGAACAAAGAGCTTGGTTGAAAGATATTTGTTAAGAACAAAAGTAAAAGTATTTTCCCATTCACTGAAAACTTTCTCGTAATTTGTTGTATATGAGAATTTTGACTCCCACAACAATGATGGAATAATTTTCCATGTAAGCGTCGCATTAAGACGCGAACCTATCTCGTTTTCACGCTTGTGACCTTCTTTGATATTAAACTTGGTAGGATCCAATCTATCATCTCTTATACTGTAAAGAGTGTAGTTTATCGGATTGAGCAATACAGACAAGTTAACCTTACCATCTTTCACATATTTATAGTCCATACCAAGACCGACGTTTAAAGTGGCAGGCGAGAAAAATGCAGAAACCAGATCATCAGAATTTGTCGCATAATTAGAAAAAAACTGTGTCTGGAATTCACCTGATAACGTATAATACCAATTCCAGAATGCTTTATAACCTAATTTGGATGTAAGACGAAGCAAGTCGTTATTGGCCTTATAAGTATGCACTGTATCAGATGGTGCAGTGATAAATCCGAGTTTCCACTCAATTTTTCCTTCAAATTGTGTTTTCTGTTTGTCATCGTACTTTATCTGCCATGTAAATCCAGAAAGAAGTGATTTTGTACTTTCACCACCCTTATACCAGTTCTCGGAAATATAGTTTTGCGAAAACTGCAGATAACCATTACCGCCACATGTCCAGAAATTAGGCTTCAACACAAGCAAATCAGATTCCGACATTTGTGCAAAACCTGTATTGTTGTCAATAAGGCTTATGATGTTGTCTTCGCGAGAAGCGGAAGTCATATCTTCTAACGATAGGAAATCAAGACTATCGAGACATGTTTCATTCTTTTTGACCAACTCCGGATAATTGACATAAAAGTCCAGCAACTGTCTGTTTATGCGTTTGTCTAGTTCCGAAGATACAGGCATATGCGGCATACCTTTTTCTAGCAATGAAGTTTTTCTTACCGAATCTTCTACTATAATATCTTTTGGGTACCATCCGTCAACACTAGAAGCTTCCTCAAATGCTCTAGAATAATACGTAAGAGGAACAACAAACTTATAGTAATCCGACTTCATTTTTATTTCAGACAAAGAAAGATATATATCATCCCATCTATCCTGAGCAAAATCCAGATATTTCCTGTAATCAGAATATATCTTATTTAATTTTATAACTGACTGAGGAATAACTACAACCGGCTTTTTAGGAACTTTTGGCTCGGTTGCCGCAGAGTCTGTCTTTTTTACAACTACCGTATCATTAGGTATTATCTTGACTGTATCTGAAACCAGAGTATCAGCATTTACTGACATAGAGTCATCATGAGTAAGTGTATCGCTAACCAACTTGAATACAGTTGTATCATTCAATAACGAATCAATATCTATTATAGAATCAACCGGAATATCAGTCCTTGAAATATCAGCCAGTGAATCACTTCCAAGATTTGTAAAAGTACGACTCTCAGCAAACAGACTACCTATAAATAAAGACGCAAATAAAAATATAGCCACTAATGTTCTCATCGTTATATTTTTGTGTTAAAAACTTTATGCAAAAATACAATATATTTCATTCAATGAATATTAAAAACTATAGAATTATGTACTACAAAGTGAACTTAGGGCACTATTTATAATGTTTTGACAATTTATATCTTGACTTTCGGCTTTTTTTTATAATTTTGCACACTTGTAGAAATAGTTCTTATTTGAATCAAATTTTTAAACATACATTATTGTGGCAGAAACAAAGTACATTTTCGTAACAGGTGGTGTTGCCTCTTCTTTAGGTAAAGGTATCATTTCATCTTCAATAGGTAAATTGCTGCAAGCAAGAGGCTACAGCGTAACTATCCAAAAGTTCGACCCGTACATTAATATTGACCCGGGTACTCTTAACCCGTACGAACACGGAGAATGCTATGTAACAGTTGACGGTCATGAAGCAGACCTTGACCTCGGACACTACGAACGTTTCCTCGGTATCCAGACTACTAAAGCAAACAACATTACTACAGGACGTATTTATAAAAGCGTAATCGACAAAGAACGCCGTGGTGATTATTTGGGAAAAACCATTCAGATTATCCCTCATATCACTGACGAGATTAAACGTAATGTTAAATTGCTCGGTAACAAAAACCAGTTTGACTTCGTAATTACAGAAATCGGTGGAACTGTTGGCGATATTGAGTCATTGCCATATCTTGAAAGTATCCGCCAGCTGAAATGGGAACTTGGCAAAAACGCTTTGTGCGTCCATCTTACATACGTTCCTTATCTTGCTGCTGCCGGCGAACTTAAGACCAAACCTACACAACACTCTGTAAAAGAGCTTCAGTCTGTAGGTATTCAGCCTGATATCCTTGTTCTGCGCACAGAACATGAACTAAATCTTGGATTAAGAAAGAAAGTAGCATTGTTCTGCAATGTTGACGAAAGCGCTGTAATCCAGTCAAAGGATATGCCTACAATCTATGAAGTTCCTCTCCGTATGCAGGAACAGAAACTTGATGTTACAATCCTTGAAAAAATGGGACTGCCTGTAGGCGAAACTCCAAATTTAGGCCCTTGGAAAGACTTCCTGAACCGTAGAAACAATGCAACTGAAAAGGTAAGAATCGCATTGGTAGGCAAATACGATTTACAGGATGCTTACAAATCAATACTTGAAGCTTTGTCACAAGCCGCTACATATAATGACAGAAAGGCTGATATTCATTTCGTAAACAGTGAAAAACTTACAGATGACAACATAGCAGAGGCGTTGAAAGACATGGACGGAGTTATCATCTGCCCTGGATTCGGACAGCGTGGCATAGAGGGTAAATTCGTAGCCATCAAATATTGCCGTACACACAATGTTCCTACATTCGGTATTTGCCTTGGTATGCAGTGTATGGCTATTGAGTTTGCCAGAAACGTACTTGGCTATGAAGACGCTAACAGCCGTGAAATGGATGAAAAAACTCCTCATAATGTAATAGACATCATGGAAGAACAGAAATCTGTTACAAACATGGGTGGAACAATGCGTCTTGGAGCTTATGAATGTGTACTTGACAAAAACTCTAAGGCATATGAAGCTTATCAGAGCGAACACATTCAGGAACGTCACCGTCACCGCTATGAGTTCAACAATGACTACAAGGAAGAATATATTAAGGCAGGAATGAAGTGTACAGGTATCAATCCTGAATCAGATTTGGTTGAAATCGTGGAAATACCTGCTCTGAAATGGTTTGTTGGTGTTCAGTTCCATCCTGAATACAGCAGTACAGTTCTGAAACCACATCCATTGTTCTTGTCATTCATTAAAGCAGCTATTGAAAAGTAATTAATAAACTACTAAGAAAAAATGGATAAAAACACGTTAGTAGGCTTCGTCTTGATTGGAGCAGTTATAATAGGTTTTGGAATATACAACACCCCTAATCAGGAAGAAAGAGCTCGTGCGCAACATTATCAGGATTCTATACAGCAAGTCATCAAAGAGAAAGAAGAATTGATGAAGAAACAGGAAGCCGCAGCAGAGCAAAAAGCTCTGATTGTTGATTCAACTTCTACATTCTTCAATGCTTCAAAAGGCACAGAACAATTTATTACATTGAGTAATGACCTTATTGATGTTACAATATCAAATAAAGGTGGACGTGTCAGCAAAGCTATGCTGAAAGAATATAAAGACCAGAAGAAAGAACCGCTTGTACTGTTCGACGGTACTGACGCTTCGTTAAACATCGGATTTGAAGGCAAGAATGAAAATATCATGAGTAGCCAGATGTATTTCGATGCAACAAATGTAACAGACAGCACAGTCACTATGAGACTGAACGCTGCAAACGGCGGTCATCTGGACTTCTGCTACAAGCTTATTCCTAATTCATACATGGTTAACTTTACTGTACAAGCGACAGGAATGCAGAATTTCTTCTCACCTTCTGTAAAGACCATGACAATAGACTGGAAGCAAAGAGCACGCCAGATGGAGAAAGGTTATACGTTTGAACAACAGTACACATCTTTGACATATAAGCCTGTAGATGACAGTTTCGACAATCTTGACAAGGCTAAGGATGAAAAAGAATCTATCAAAGAAGTTCTTGACTGGGTAGCTTTCAAAAACCAATACTTCTCATGCGTATTCATGGCTGAGAAGAATTTTGAGAATGCTACATTGGAATCGAAAATGGAACAGAAAGGCAGCGGCTACATGAAGAACTATCATGCAGACATGCAGACTGCTTTCGACCCTACAGGTGCGCAGCCAAGCAACTTCCAGTTCTATTTCGGACCTAACCACTTCAAGACTCTCCTTGCAAGTAACGATTTGAGTTTTGCAGACAAAGATCAGGAACTTGAAGACTTGGTTTATCTGGGATGGCCTATTATCCGCTGGATAAACCGCTGGTTCACAATCAACCTGTTCGACTGGTTGTCAAGCTGGGGACTGAGCATGGGTATGGTTATCCTGCTTATGACTATCATCGTTAAGATTCTGGTTCTTCCTACAACATGGAAATCATTCATTTCATCAGCTAAGATGAGAGCATTGAAACCATACGTAGAAAAGATTAATCAGAAATATCCGAAACAGGAAGATGCACTAAAGAAACAACAGGAAACAATGGCACTTTACAGCCAGTACGGAGTAAGCCCGATGGGAGGATGTCTGCCTATGCTGCTTCAGACACCGGTGTTCATGGCATTGTTCTTCTTTGTTCCGAATGCAATAGAATTGCGCCAGCAAAGTTTCCTTTGGGCAGACGACCTTTCTGCTTATGATGACCTTATTAGCTGGAGCACTTCAATTCCTCTCTTGGGTAATCACTTGAGTCTGTTCTGCTTGTTGTTCAGTGTTACAACAATTATCAACCAGTTGGTTATGATGAAACAGCAGAATATGGGTGATAATCCTCAGATGGCAGCAATGAAATGGATGATGTACATCATGCCTGTGATGTTCTTCTTCATATTCAACGAATATGCATCAGGATTGAGTTATTACTACTTCATTTCAAGTTTGATTGGTATCCTCACTACATGGATTATGTACAAGGTTACTGACGAAAAGAAACTCCTTGCACAACTTGAAGCAAACAAGAAAAATCCGGCTCAGATGAAACAAAGCAGTCTGTTGTCAAGACTTGAGGCTTTGCAGAAAGAGCAGGAACGCCTTCAGAAAGAACGCCAGGAGAGAATGAACAAGAAATAACATTCTGACACCGATAATAATATTGTCATTCAGAGATAAGTGTTCTCTCTGGGTGACAATATTTTTTTATTGTAAACACATAAAAAATACAACAATGAATAAAAACCTAATCACAATGACTGCTGCTACATTAATGTTAGCCACATCAGGATGCGTAAGCACCGAACAGTCTGCCGAAAATGAAGCGACCATAATAGGCAAACAGGAAATAAAAATTGAAGACGGACGTCTGACTCCGGAAGTTCTTTGGGCAATGGGACGTATAGGAAGTTCAACTGTTTCGCCTGATGGGAAAAAAATAGCATATACAGTTTCATACTATAGCGTAAAAGAGAACAAAAGCCATACAGTCATTTATATAATGAATGCAGACGGAAGCGAAAACAAGCTCCTCACTACTACCGCTGCAAGTGAATATGAACCTGCTTGGATAAAGAATGGAGAAAAACTCGCATACCTTTCAAATGGTCAGATATGGGAGATGAATCCTGACGGTACTGAACGCAAGCAACTTTCCGATTATGAAGGAGGAATAGACGGGTTCAGTTTTTCACCTGACGGAAACAAGGTATTGTTTATCTCACAAGTAAAATATGGAGAACGTACAGTTGACAAATATCCAGATCTGGACAAAGCTACAGGTATGGTGATTGACGATCTGATGTACAAACATTGGGATGAATGGGTACAGACTGTTCCACATCCTTTCGTAGCCGATTTTGACGGAAACAAGGTTGGTGCAGCCACTGATATAATGGAAGGTGAACCATTCGAATCGCCAATGAAACCTTTCGGGGGTATTGAACAACTGACCTGGAGCAATGATTCAAAGCAGATAGCATACACATGCCGCAAAAAGACAGGCTTGGAATATTCCGTTTCTACAGACTCAGACATATATCTTTATAACATCGAAAGCAAGGAAACAAGAAACCTTTGCAAAGAAGATGCTAATGACAAGAACATGGGGTACGACACAAATCCTCTGTTCTCACCAGACGGAACAATGATTGCATGGCAAAGTATGGAACGCGACGGATATGAAAGTGACCGTAACCGCCTTTGCGTAATGGAACTGGCCAGTGGCAAAAAAACATATGTCACAGAATCATTTGAATCTAGTGTTGACTCATACTGCTGGGCAAATGATAGCAAGACTCTTTACTTCACTGGTGTTTGGCACGGAACAAGCATGATTTACAACACTAACATTAATGGTGAAGTAAACAAACTGACTGAGGGTATGTACGACTATACTTCAGTAGCATTACTTAATGACGGACAATTATTGACAAAACGTCACTCAATAAGCGAAGCTGATGAGCTTTATACAGTATCACTGAACGATAATAACTCAGTAAACCGTATAACAAAAGAAAACGACCATATCTTCAGCCAGCTCAAAACAGGTAAAGTTGAACCAAGATGGACAAAGACAGTTGACGGCAAACAGATGCTTTCATGGGTTATATATCCTGCCGATTTCGATCCAAACAAGAAATATCCTACCCTTCTGTTCTGTCAGGGAGGTCCTCAAAGCCCTGTCAGCCAATTCTGGAGCTACAGATGGAACTTCCAGATTATGGCAGCCAACGACTATATAATCATCGCTCCTAACCGCCGCGGACTTCCGGGCTTCGGTATGGAATGGCTTGAAGATATAAGCACTAACTATGGCGGTCACTGTATGGACGATTATTTGAGTGCAATAGACGATATATCAAAAGAACCATATGTTGACAAAGACCGTTTAGGCTGCGTAGGTGCCAGTTTCGGAGGTTATTCGGTTTACTGGCTTGCCGGACATCACAACAAACGTTTCAAGGCATTTATTGCACACGATGGTTTCTTCAACATGGAGCAGCAGTATCTTGAAACAGAAGAACTCTGGTTCACTAACTGGGATCTGGGAGGTGCATACTGGGAAACTGAAAACCCTGCAGTAAAACGCAGCTATGCCAACTCTCCTCACCTCTTTGTAGAGAAATGGGATACTCCTATCCTCTGTATCCATGGCGAAAAAGACTACCGTATCCTTGCTTCACAGGGAATGGCTGCCTTCAATGCCGCCAAACTTAGAGGAGTTCCTGCTCAGCTACTTGTTTTCCCTGATGAAAACCACTGGGTACTGAAACCACAGAATGGAGTTTTGTGGCAACGCACATTCTTCGCATGGTTGGACAAATGGTTGAAGAAGTAATATCATGGTACAGCAAGTTGAATTTTCACTCAGTCCGAAGAGAAAAGGATTTCATCTGGTAACTCAGGAGATAATGAAAAACCTCCCTACACTGCCGGAACATGGAATACTGAACCTCTTTGTAAAACATACAAGCTGCGCATTGAGTATAAACGAAAATTATGATCCAAGCGTACGCTCAGATATGGAACAGATTTACAATCGCCTTATAAAGACTAACGAGCCTTACTATAGTCATACAGACGAAGGTGAGGACGACATGCCAAGCCATGCAAAATCAAGCTTGACAGGAGTCTCAATAACCATCCCGATTACAAACGGACGGCTAAATCTGGGAACATGGCAAGGAATCTACCTTTGCGAATTCAGATATTCCGGAGGAGGACGCAGGATTGTAGCAACGATACTATCATAGAAGAACACAAAAAATCCAGACATTAAAGTCTGGATTTTTTTATTTTATAACAAAAGACTATTTTTCAAAAACAAGCCTTCCAAAGAACTCAGGACAGTGGAAACAAGGCTGAGGTAAGTCTATCGGACTCCATGAAAGGAAATGCGGAGTCTGAAGCAGGTCGCCACACTTATAAAAATTACCACGAAGAGTAATTCCGGACAAATCCTTTATATCATGATTAAACAATGAAGTGGCAGGAATAACCAAAGAAAGCTCCCACGAACATTCACCTATACGTTCCTCAAAAGGTTCCCTGCCTAACGAAGACCATCTCTTCACATTTGCAAGTACACTTTCAGGCGCATGATGTCTGTCTCCCTTCTTACCGTAATTCACAAGCAATGTTCCGACACAATTGCACTCAAAATTATAATACTCATCTTCACCTTCGGCACGTACGAAAAACTCACAACATGAGTCTTCCCACACCCTGCCCTGATCGGCCGGAGCTATAGCTCTTACGCTTGCTTCAGTAACCCTGTAGTTTACCAATATCGCTTCTCCCGTATGGGCTACTCTGAATTTTACATCCGGGCAATAAGGAAAATCTGCCCAATTGACCACGTCTATCGGACTGAAACCAACCGAAGCAGCATCCATCAATTTACTAACATCTTCGGCTGAGGGCAATCCGCACGCAATTTTTTTTACTGTAATTTCTTTCATCATTATTTAAGTTATATGGTACAGATGCAAATATAGTGAAAGTTGAATGCAGAAAAAACAAGCTTGCTTGATTTTTTTGCTAAAACGCATCCTATATTATTCAAATATACGGAAAGTATTTCATAATATATAATGAAACACTACAATAGCTTATTATCTTTTTTCCCAAAAACTAGGCGCAAACATAAGCAATATGCCGAACAGTTCCAATCGTCCTATCAGCATAAGGAACGAAGAAACCCATTTGGCCGCATCCGGTAAGGCATTCCATGAATAAGCCGGACCGAAACTGCCGAATCCAGGACCCGAATTACCTATGCTTGACACGGCTATACCAAGAGCCTCAGTCATCTGAAGCCCCAAGACCATAAATACGAACCATCCTACAACAGTACATATTATATAAAGCATGGCAAATGTGGTCACAGTAGAAATGGTAGATGAAGAAACAGAATGTCCGTTCACCTTCACAGGAAGCACAGCCCTTGGGTGCATAAGTCTGTTAAACTCATTCTTCACATTCTGAAGAATTATAAGAAGTCGCATAGACTTGACACCTCCTGCCGTAGAACCAGTACAACCTCCTGCAAACATTATATAAATTATAAGGATAATAGTAAAAGGAGGCCATAATGTATAATCATCCGTAGAATAACCGCACGATGTATGCAAGGTAACCACCTGGAAGAAAGCGCGTCTGAACGCCAGTTCCAGACCATATCCTTTCATAAAATACAAAGCCATTGTTATTATGGCCGTAACTATTCCCACCGACATAAGGAAACATCTAGTTTCCACATCCTTGAGCCACTGCCAAGGTTTACCCTTGAAAATAAGGAAATAAAGAGAATAGTTGATGGCAGCCAAAAGTGTAAATATAGTTATGACATATTCTATAAAAGCTGAGTCCCAATAAGCTATACTATTTTGTTTGGTGGAGAATCCGCCTGTTGCCGTAGAAGTGAACGAATGACATATCGCATCGAAAACATTCATACCGCCAATCCACAACAAGAATGCTTCAACTACAGTCAGAACCAGATATACCATCCACAAACCCTTTGCCATTTTACTTATCTTAGGGTGAATCTTATCATGGTTAACACCCGTAGCCTCCGCCGAGAAAAGCACCTGATTGCCCACACCGAATATAGGAAGAATCGCTATGGTGAAGAATACTATACCCAAACCGCCAATCCACTGCGTAAAGCTACGCCAGAACAGCATACCTTTGGAAAGTGATTCTATGTTGTCAAGAATTGATGCTCCGGTAGTGGTAAACCCGGACATCGTTTCAAAAAATGCATCTGTTACCTTTGGAATACTTCCACTGATATAGAACGGCAGCATACCAAACAAGGTAAAGAACAGCCATGTAAACGCCACAATGCAATATCCATCTCTTCGTGAAAGGCTCTTATTGGCATTCTTTCCAAGAAAGACCAACAAACTTCCCACTCCGAAGTTTATAAGCATCGAATAGACAAAATATATATAATCGCTTTCTTTGTACAAAAGAGAAACAAACGTACATACCAAGAACATCATACCCTCAAGATAAAGGAGTATGCCAAGAATCCTGAAAATCATTTTCCGATTCAACAGGCTATGACCACGACCGGCCTCAACATGCATTTGTGAACTGATGAAGTCTTCCATATTTTACAAAATTAAAAAAGAGGCCTATAAAGCCTCTCTCTTCTGTCGGGGTACCAGGATTCGAACCTGGGACCCCCTGCTCCCAAAGCAGGTGCGCTAACCGGACTGCGCTACACCCCGAAAGTGTCTGATATTTTGAAGATACATCTTTCTTTTTCACTTTGTCGGGGTACCAGGATTCGAACCTGGGACCCCCTGCTCCCAAAGCAGGTGCGCTAACCGGACTGCGCTACACCCCGAAAGTGTCTGATATTTTGAAGATACATCTTCTTTCTCATCTTGTCGGGGTACCAGGATTCGAACCTGGGACCCCCTGCTCCCAAAGCAGGTGCGCTAACCGGACTGCGCTACACCCCGAAGATGTTTTTGCATATTTGAGTTCTTTTACCTTGTCGGGGTACCATGATT
>JAHLFB010000254.1 GCA_018884025.1 Candidatus Phocaeicola faecipullorum | reverse complement strand
CCGCATACATAGTCATACAGATGATGCGAGTGTTACTTTTCCTTGTGCTTTGTTGAACTGTCAGATTCTCTGTCAAGGATAAAAGCGAAACACTTTCACCAAAATATGTAACCGGTTTCCATATGGAACCGGCTGCAAATATAGCGATTATTTTCGATTTGTAACACTCTTTGGAGTTTGCGAATATATGTGAAAGGTCAAGGCGGACAGTAAGCCTCCGACAAAGTTCAATTTTCTTCCTGACATATGGACTTTCCATAGCCGGCTTCGCTGTCGAGATAAGGGTATCGTATCCCAGTGTTCCTGATTTACGAGTTTATACTTTATTTGATAGTAAATTTCAGATAAAGTAGTATCTCGAGAATTGAAAGCATTATGAGTTTATACTTTATCTCGACTATTTTCAATGGATAAAGTATAAACTTATTCCTTGAAAGTTTGGCTGACACAGGCTGATTTAGTACCTTTGCCGAAAATTGAAGCATCATGCAGGACAAACTGATCTCACGGAAAAGAGAATGTGAAGAATTGCAGCGGTGTCTGGATTCAGACCGTTCGGAACTTGTCATCATAAGTGGTCGTCGCCGTATAGGCAAGACATATCTTATAGACAAATTCTTCAAGTATAAATACGATTTTACATTTGTAGGAGAGCACAAGACCCCTGCGACAGTCCAGATACAGGACTTCATGCGTGCACTCCAGCGGCAGTCCAAGAAACGCCAGTCGAAGGCGGAAACATGGTATGATGCTTTCAATGCGCTTGAAGATTACCTTGAGACATTGCCTTCTGGCAGAAAAAAAGTGGTATTCATCGATGAAATGCCATGGATGGATACACAGCGGTCAAACTTTGTAAGCGCATTGGAGAATTTCTGGAACGGCTGGTGCAACAGGCGCACGGACATCGTGCTTATCGCTACTGGTTCAGCAACATCATGGATGGCGGACAAGATAGAGGGGAATCAAGGCGGTCTTCATGCGAGGATCACCTGCAACCTGCACCTGTCCCCGTTCAACCTTCACGAGACTGAAGAATATCTGCGGCAGAGGAACTGCCAATGGGACAGGTACCAGATATTGCAATGCTATATGATATTCGGAGGCGTGCCTTTCTATCTGAGTCTTCTGAATACGGCAGACAGCCTTGCGCAGAATATAGACAGGCTGTTCTTCTCCGAGGGAGCACAGTTGAAAATGGAGTTCGATGAACTTTACAATGCCCTTTTTACAAATGCCGATACTTATATATCAGTAGTCAGGCTGTTGTCAGAGAACAAGTCGGGGATGACAAGGGAAGATATAGTCAAGGCCACCGGCCTGGAAGGAGCATTCCTCAGCAAGATACTGAAGAATCTGGAGCGTTGTGACTTCATCACACGGCTGTCACAATATGGAAATAAAGTCCGTAACAACATATTCAGGCTTACGGATTTCTACACGCTGTTCTATTACAAGTTCATTGAATCCAACAACACCAAGGATGACAGATGGTGGAGTAACAACATGGGGGCACGCAGTGTATCCGCATGGATGGGACTGAGTTTTGAACTGGTGTGCCTGGGTCATCATAAACAGATAAAAAGCGCACTCGGAATAGCAGGAGTGGGAACCTCCATATCCACATGGCGGAGCAAAGCCGACACTGAAAAAGGGATACCCGGTTTTCAGATTGACATGATAATCGAGCGGGCAGACAGGATTATCCACCTATGCGAAATGAAATTCAGCACGGACCAATATGGCATCACCGATAGCTATGAGATGAAGCTGAGGGAGCGGATGGGACTGTTTCGGATGGCGACAAAAAACAAGAAATCGCTTGTGATCACTTTTGTAACAACTTATGGTGTCGTGGGCGGAAAACATAAAAGCATCGTCCATAGCGAAGTTACTATGGACGACCTTTTTCAAGCATGAGCAGTTTTACTGTTCCAATTCCTTTATTGCTTTCTATATTCCATAGAATACGGAATCAGGATTGCGTCTTGCCGCAGACAAAGCTGTAGAAAGATTGGAAGCAGAGACAAAGTATTTGCCATTTTTGCATAAAAGGAACTTTCCTTTTTCAAGTACGGACTGCCAGTGGTACTGAATGAACCGATTTTCAAGAAGGGCATCAAACATGACAGTCACATGGCGTACATTGTTCACCCGTATACAGAAGCCATCCTTGCACGCAAAGAGTGCTTCCATATCCTCAATTTTAAGAGATGGTACACAAAACAGATGATATGCCTCGGCACAAGCCGTAATACCGGCCAACTGTCCATCAGTAAAACTACAGTCCAAAGAGAGAGGTGCACGGAAATGGGAATCAAGGCCATTCTTGCAAGAAAGCAGCAACGGACTTGAAATGTCATACATCTTTTTGAGCCTTATGCTGTCCTCAAATGAGAATATTTCAGACCCAAAAAATGCTTTACAAGATTCTTATAGTCGGTCAGCAATCCTTTAACAATAAGAAGGTTCATCTCATGGCAGTTCTTGCAGACCGTCCGCTCACAGTTGATGTATCAGTGGCAGTTTACAAAATCTTCCACAAAGCGTTCATAACGCTTTTCGCCAACTACTAACTTGCCTTTACATAAAAGCTCGATTATTCATTCTATAAAACATACCGTATCTATACATTCAGGGAACTTTGTGGTATCAGATTACAGTAATTCCTATAATTCAAAGCTGAAAATCAAAAGGATATATAATATAGTTTGGTTCAAGCGTGGAACTGCAATGCTACCACATTCTGATTGGAGGTCCTAGGAAAACCTTGTACACGGATATGGTAATAGCAGCCCACGCTATAGCGTGAGAACCACTATGCTATCCTTGTGTACAATTGCGAATTTCCTAGGTTCCCAATCA
>JAHLFB010000253.1 GCA_018884025.1 Candidatus Phocaeicola faecipullorum | reverse complement strand
CTCTTTCGTCCTCATCAATTTGTGATAGGTATTCGTCTGCAATGTCAGAGAATGTTCTATGTTTTTCTCCTATTGCCGGACCTTTGAGTATCTGAACCAGTTGAGAACAGGAGAGGACGTCAATGTATTGTATTTGTTCCGCTCTTTCTTCGTACATGTTCAGAATTTTCTTCAATTTTAGGTTTAGGGCATCTTTGTCTGGGCGTTTAACAACCTTTCCGTTTTTAAATTCATTTACTGTATCTACAAGTATTCCTGTTACTATATATCTTGTTTCAGAATTGTGTGTAACTGCTATTCTTATATTGTGGCAACCATTTTTCATGATTTTTGCCGGTACTAATACTAAAGTAAAGTTTGCCATTTTTCTGTTTTCTTGGAAAGTGAGGAAAAGTTCAGGGAAAGTAAATAGCGTCAAAAGTGACGTTTTTTCTTTCTTTTTTTAGTTACTAACGATAAACAGAAAAATTCGGGTAGGTTTATAAGTGCTTGATAATCAGTAATAAAAAGATACTCCCGCCAATCTCTATTGTCAGGAGTATCACAACACAAAAACTAAACTAGACTTAACTAAACTATTTAAATGAGAAGTTTCACAACTTCCGTTCTTTATTCATTGCAAATATATGTTTTTTATACTGTAAAAACAAAAAAATGAAAGATTTTTTACCATGTTTTGGACTGAAAAGTTGAGAATGTAACTACCTTTTCAAATAATATGTTTATTAACATAATCCTGTAGCAGGGTTTTGTAAGTTTCGGATATAGGAATGTATTCTTTACCGAAAACTATTCGTCCTTTATCTATGACTTTTATCTTTTGTTTTTGCACGATGAATGAGCGGTGAACTCTCAAAAAACGCTCTTCAGGTAGTTTCTCTTCAAGGGCTTTCATGCTTATAAGTGACAATATCGGGCGTGGATTGTCTTCTGTATATATTTTTACGTAGTCTTTCAGACCTTCAATATATAGTATTTTGTCCAAACTGATTTGTATTAGTTTGTAATCACTTTTTACGTATATATAATCAGGTGTTTCTGTCTGAGTGTTCGTTTTTTCACCTTCAGCCTTTAGTTTCAAATTAAACCATTCCACAGCCTTGCCTACAGCCTCAATGAAGTCGGCATAACTTATCGGTTTCAATAGATAATCGAGTGCGTTTGCTCTGTATCCGTCAATGGCATATTGTTCAAAAGCTGTAGTGAACACAATTCTTGTTTTCTCCGGAACCATCTTTGAAAATTCCAGACCGTTCAGTTCCGGCATCTGTATATCAAGGAATAGTAGGTCAACAGGATTGTTAGGCAACATTTCCATGGCCTGTATCGCACTTGAATATGTGCCGCACAGTTCCAGTGAAGGAGTTTTCTTGACATAGCTTGCCAATAGTCCTAAGGCTAAAGGTTCATCGTCAATTATTGCGCATCTTATCGTCATGGTTATTCTATATTTTTAAAGTTATAGATGAATTGTAAACTCTGTCATTATCGCTAAGCCAGCATTTCCACTCATGTCGTTCGGGATATAGCAGGTTCAGTCTTTTTCTTACCTGTTCCAGTCCTATTCCTGAACCGCTTTTGTCTGTTGTAGTTTTAGGATGGTTACTGTTCTGTATAGTGCAGATAATGCTGTTCTTGTTTTCTTCTATGTTTATTTTTATGAAACTTTTGTTCGTTGGTGAAATGCCATGTTTGAAAGCATTCTCAATCAGCGATATGAATATTAATGGTGCTACTGGAGTCTGACTATTTTCCTTTATATTGAAATGAGTTTCTACGTTAACATTGTCCGATACTCTTATTCTCATCAGTTCAATATAGTTGTTTATAAATTCAACTTCTTTTTTTAGGGGAACATACATAGACTGATTGTCATACAGTACGTATCTTAGCAATTTGCTTAGTTCCTGTACGGCTTCCTGTGCCTTGTCTGTATCAATAGCTATCAGTGCATAGATATTGTTTAGAGTATTGAGCAAAAAATGTGGATTAAGTTGATTTCTTAAATTCTTGAGTTCTGCCTCAGTCATACTTTTTACAGCTTCTCTGCGTGCAAGTTCTGTTTCGTTCCATCTGATACTTAATCTAATGGCTACACTTAGACCAACCGAGAAAATCATGCTGGCTGTATCCCTTATCATGAACATATAACGTGATGGGGGATTATGTCTTATTATTTCCGGTGGAGGTGGTTGCAGGTGCATTTCATTCCACCATCTGATGGCTATTGAAAAAACTATTATAATAAGGACATTTATTATAAGAAATTTTCTTTTGTGATCGTTGAACAATATTTTTGGTATGAGCAGAAAATAGTTTATATAGAATATCGTAAATAGTGATGTCGGCACTATTACGAACTTCATAAAAGCCTTCCAGTCTATGCTTCCGTTCTCGCTTTGCGACATGATTACTGGAAAGCCGAAGAATAGTATCCAGCAGAAAACATGTGTACATATCTCCAGAAATTTGTAGCTATGTTTCGTGGTGTTCATGAATATTATGTTTTTAGTTATGTTACTGCAAAAATAAGGAATAATTGTATTTCTCAATGTATGCAGGCTATGATAAGTTGATTTCTTTTTTGGTGTAATATGTCAATCATATGTATCAGCAAATAAAATTTTCAAAACAGTGCCGCGGTACTTTTTTCAAAGCACTGACAGCACTGCTGAAAAGGAAACCAAAGTTATGAAGAACAAAGTTGTTCCAAATGTAATAATATAAGGTATCAGTTATTCATATCTCAATGCCTCTATAGGGTCAAGACATGCTGCCTTTTTGGCAGGATACCATCCGAAGAAAACTCCAGTAAATGTACATACTGCAAATGAAAGTAATACGCTCCATGGCTGTACATATACCGGCCAGTTTGCCACTGTCTTTATTATATATGACGCTCCGCATCCTAATATTACTCCTATTAATCCTCCTGTTATACTTATAAGCACGGATTCTATAAGGAATTGTGAAAGTATGTCTATACCTCTGGCTCCAACAGACATTCGGAGTCCGATTTCTCGTGTACGCTCCGTAACTGATACGTACATGATGTTCATGATACCGATACCTCCGACTACGAGTGATATTCCGGCAATACATGCAAGGAGTGTGGTCATAAGGTCTGTAGTAGTGTTGAGCATAGAACTGAGTTCTTGCTGGGTTCTTATTGTAAAATCATCATCATCAGTCTCTTTCAGTTTATGCTCGCGGCGCAATATCCTGGATATTTCATCTACCGCCTCGTCTGTCATATCTTCCGTAATGGCTGATGCGAAAACTCCACTAAGATATGTCTGTGCAAGGAGACGTTTCATAACTGTTGAGTATGGAGCAAGTACCACATCATCCTGGTCCATACCCATGGAGTTGTATCCTTTTGATTCCAGAATTCCTACAACTCTTAGCGGAACCTGGCTAAATCTTATGACTTTGCCTATCGGGTCTGTTCCGTCCGGGAAAAGGTTTTCCACTATTGTCGAACCTATAACGCATACTTTTGCGGCTGTACGTATATCTTCTTCTGTGAACATCTCTCCCTGAGCTATTTTCAGCTGTCGGATATTGAGATATCCTATACTTACACCACTGACTGAAGAAGGATAGTTGTTCGCTCCGGCAATTAACTGTCCGCTTGCCGATACGTTTGGGCTTATGTCAGAGAGAAAAATACATTCATCCCTCAAAGTCTCATAATTTTCAAGTTTGAGTGTCTGCATTGACGACGCGTCTTGCCTTACACCGCCTCGCATTTCTCCTCCCGGATGTATCATAATCATATTTGATCCCATCTCGGAGATTTGTTTCTGTATGCTTCGTTTAGAGCCTTGTCCTATGGCAAGCATGGCTATTACGGATGCTACGCCAATTATTATACCAAGCATTGTCAGAAAAGCTCTGAGCTTGTTGTTGGCAAGTGCCCTTATTGCTATTTTGAAAAGATTTGTTCCGTTCATTGTAAATAAAATTTTTATTTATTCGATGTTAATCCTCATCGTTCTTAGGCAGTGCGGCCAAAGCCTCAGCTGCAGACAGGATATTATCGTTCACGGTGTCTTCTATAATGTGTCCGTCACGAAGGCGGATGTTTCTGCTGCTGTATAAAGCAATTTCCGGGTTGTGCGTTACGAATATAATCGTTCTTCCTTCAGCATGCAGTTTATGGAAAAGCACAAGTATCTCGAATGATGTGCGGGTATCAAGGTTACCGGTCGCTTCGTCTGCCAGTATAACAGCCGGGTTGTTGACCAGTGCTCTTGCTATGGCTACACGCTGCATCTGTCCTCCTGACATCTGGTTTGATTTGTGTTCAAGCCTGTCGCCCAGACCTACAGCTATCAGAGATTCTATTGCACGTTTGCGTCGTTCTGCCGCTGAAACAGCCGGATTGTACATTAGTGGCAGTTCCACATTCTCAACGGCTGTAGTTTTTGGAAGCAGATTATAGTTCTGGAATACAAAACCGATTTTTCTGTTTCGGAGTATTGCTCTTTGAGGCTTTTTCATACTTCTTACTGATACCCCGTCAAGCAAATATTCGCCGCTGGTAGGGGTATCGAGACATCCCAGTGTATTCAACAATGTTGATTTTCCTGAGCCTGAAGTACCCATAATTGTTACGAATTCGCCTTCCTGTATGCTGAAAGATACACCTCTGAGCGCATGGACTGTTTCGTCTCCCACCTGGAAGTTTCGTTTTATATTTTTAAGTTCTATTACTGTCTTGCTCATGATGATACATCTTATTAATGACCGACATTATTTCCTTTTGTTATTTTTGTTGTTTCCCGGAGGGCCTGGCATGAATGGGCTGCGTTCTCCTGCCTCTTCCGGCATATTCATTTCAGGCATGTCGCTCTTTACTATTGTTTCTGTTACAATTTCGGTACCTTCATTTATTCCGGATATAATTTCAGTGTTTGAACCGTCGCTCATTCCTGTTTTTACCGGATGTGCTGTAAACGATTTCGCATCCATGGTCCATACTTTCTTTTGTGCGTTGCAGTCGTTTATAGTCTTGCCTCCAGCAAGTTTCTTGTCAGGAGTAAATCTTAATGCCTTGTTTGGTACAATCAGGACATTTTCGCGTGTATCGGTAAATATTGTGACATTTGCCGTAAGTCTTGGTTTTAGTTTCAGGTCCGGATTGTCTGCGGAAATTACCACCTCGTAAGTAACGACTGTTTCCGAGGTTGTACTTGTAGATGAACTGCTGCTGTTTGTACTTCCAAGTCTTATTTGTTCTACTTTTCCTTCGAATACATCGTCAGGATATGCGTCAACAGTGAAAGTAACTTTTGCCCCGTCCTTAACACCGGCGATGTCTGCTTCATCCACATCTGCCACAACCTGCATCTTTGTCAAATCGGCTGCAATGGTAAAGAGGGTAGGAGTTTCAAATCCTGAAGCTACGGTCTGACCTTCTTCAACTTCACGGCTTGTGACTACTCCGTTAATAGGAGATGTGATGATGGTATATGACAGGTTTCTTTGAGCCTTTGCAAGTGCGGCTTTTGTCTGGTCGTATGTGCTTTTTGCACGACGATAGTTGTATTCGTATTGTTCAAATTCGGTGTCGCTGATGAGCTGTTTTGAATGTAGTGTCTTGTTGCGTTCGTATAGTTTTTCCTGATATACGTATTCCGCTTCAGCACCGTCAAATGTAGCTTGCGCTGATTCCAGGTCGCTTATCAATGTCACACGGTCCATTTCTGCTATGACCTGTCCGGCTTTAACTACTGAATTGTAGTCAACGTAAATTTTATCTATTATACCTGATACCTGTGTTCCGACTTCCACTTCTGTCACAGGTTCAATTGTTCCTGTTGCTGTAATAGAGTTGCTGATTGTTCCCTTTTGTACTGCTGATGTAGAGAAACTTATTGTTTGGTTTGCTTTTTTTCCTCCGAAAATCCAAAGTCCGATTCCTGCCAGCACTATTATTGATGCTGCACAGATTATAACTTTCTTCTTTTTCATATTTAGTTTGTTTTCCGTTTGTTGTTTTATAGTGTGATATCTTCTCCTGCATAGAAGTTAAGTAGTACCCTGTCCAGTATTGCCATATATTTGGCTTGTACGCGTTGCTGCTGTGCGCTCAACAGGTTATTCTTCTCTGTCAGAAGTTCTACGGTATTTTTTATACCCAGATTGAATTGCTCGTTTATCATGTCAAAACTGGTTTGACAGCTTTTCAGTTTGCTTTCGGCTGCTTCGTATTGCTGTTGTGCGTTCAGCGCGTCAAGCCATAAACTTTCTATAGTAGAATATAGTTCCTTTTGCTTGTTTGCCAAATCCAGTTGTGATGAACTGTAGCTGATTTGAGCTTTTTGCACAGCGCTTTTTGTCTGACGGTTGTTGAAAATAGGAATGCTCAGGTTTATACCAATCATGTTGTTCCATCCGTATTTCATCTGCTCAGCCCAATTGTTGGTACTTGCATTGTTTGTCATACTTGAAGTTGATGCCGACAGGCTTATTGTAGGCATATATCCTGCCTTTGCTGTTTTTATGTTTAATTTGGCATTGTCAATGCTAAGTTTGCTACTTTGTATTTCCGGACGTGATGCCAGTGCTGTGTTATATACATCTATCTGGCTTGGCAGTAAAGCCATTACATCTTTATCGTCCAGTGCAGGCATGTCGAGAACCATTTCTGTTGTGCCGTCAAGTTCCAGAAGCTGTTTAAGTTGTAATTTGTAGTTCCTTAATGTACTTTCAGCTGTTACAAGCTGATATTTGTCATTGCTGGCTTGCGCTTCAAGTTGTGCTACATCAGCTTTTGAGAGGCTTCCCTCGTTAAAGAGTTCTACGGCACGCTTGTATGTAGCCTCACTTACTTCCAAGGTGTTCTTGTTTATTTCAACAGACTCATTGGCGTATAAAATCTGAACAAACAGTTTCGTTATTTCTTCTTTAAGCATATTCTCTGTTTCTGCCACTGAGAGACCTGCAATTTCTTTGTTGGTTTTCTGCTGTTTGATATTGTTGAGGCGTTGTCCTCCATTCCAGAGAGTCCACTGCGCGCTTAAGCTGTAGCTTCCATTGTATGTATTGTTGTTATCGCTTGTGATAATTTCTGTTCCGCTTACCGTTGCACTTGTTTCCTGATACGGACGGTTCACCAAATTATGCCCCGTTGAGAAAGACAAACTAGGGAAAAGTGATGCTTTTGCACTTTTCAAATCAACGTCCGTCTCTTCCAACGATAGTTTTCCTTGCTGCAGTTGGATATTTTTCTCCAAGGCATAGTCAATGCAGTCTTTAAGTCTCCAGGTCTTGTTTTCCTGTGCATATATCCCGGCGCACGATGACAGGGCTGCAATAATGAATAAATCTCGTTGTCTCATTTTTACTGTTATCTTTGTTACTTTTCTGACACAAATTTATTCCTTATATAATATTACGGCAAAAAAGATAGATTTAGGTCCGATTTATATGGATTAATCCTTGAATTTTCACGATTAATCATTTACTTTGTAATAATTATAAAATAATGAAAAATGAATGTAGTAGGAATATACAGATTTTATGTGGAAGGTTTTAAATCAATGACCACCGGTCGTATTTTATGGCTGATAATTCTCTTGAAACTTTTTGTGATGTTCTTTGTTATTAAATTGTTCTTCTTTCCTTCTTTTTTAAAAGACAAGACGAATGAGGAAAAGCAGGAATATGTTGGAAACGAGTTAATTCAAAGGGCTTCCGATACACTTGAATAATAATAGAAACCATTTTAATAATCTTTTTTTATGAATGAAGCTATTGACACTTCGATGATTGACTGGTCGAGGGCGCAATTTGCCCTTACGGCTATGTATCACTGGCTGTTTGTCCCTCTCACGTTGGGACTTGCCGTTGTTATGGGAATAATGGAGACGGTTTATTACCGTACCCGCAATGAGTTCTGGAAACGTACAGCCAAGTTCTGGATGAAACTTTTTGGTGTGAATTTTGCCATAGGTGTAGCCACGGGATTGATATTGGAATTTCAGTTCGGTACCAATTGGAGTAACTATTCATGGTTCGTTGGAGATATATTCGGTGCCCCATTGGCTATAGAAGGTATTCTGGCCTTCTTTATGGAAGCCACTTTTATAGCTGTAATGTTTTTCGGCTGGGCGAAGGTAAGCCGCAGATTTCATCTTGCTTCCACATGGCTTACAGGACTTGGCGCCACTATTTCTGCGTGGTGGATTCTGGTCGCAAATTCATGGATGCAATATCCTGTAGGTATGCAGTTTAATCCTGAAACGATGCGTAACGAGATGGTTGATTTTATGGCAGTCGCTTTTTCGCCGGTGGCTGTAGTGAAGTTTTTCCATACTGTACTGAGTTGTTGGGTACTGGGAGCTGTTTTCGTGATAGGAGTAAGCAGTTGGTATCTTATAAAGAAACGTGAACAGGAATTTGCAAAAGCCAGCATAAAGGTTGCTTCTGCTGTCGGACTGTTCGCATCGCTTGTCACAGCGGCTACTGGCGACCAGTCAGCATATCAGGTGGCACAAGTTCAGCCCATGAAATTGGCATCGATGGAAGCTTTGCAGGACGGAAGCACTCATGCTCCGCTGACTGTGGTTGGTCCAATCATGATACCGGAAATGCTTTCTGTGCTTGCCACTCACAGTATGGACGGTTTTGTTCCTGGAATAAACGACATAATGGAAGGAGGATACCAGTTGTCGGACGGAACGACGGCGTTGTCTGTAGATGAGAAAATAGCTAGAGGCAAGATGGCTATCAATGCTCTTGCCGATTACAGAAACGCCAGAAAAGAGAATAACAGTGAAATGATGCAATCATCACTTTCTGTACTTAATGAGAACATGCCTTATTTCGGATACGGATATATAAAGGATAAATCAACTCTTGTTCCGAATGTGGATCTGATGTTCTGGTCTTTCCGTGTCATGGTCGGTCTGGGAGTTTATTTTATAGTATTGTTTGCAGTGCTACTTTTCCTTACATGGAAGAAAACATGCAGGGTTGATAATCACAACTGGCTGCTATATGTCGGACTGTGGAGTATTCCTTTGGCATATATAGCCAGTCAGGCAGGATGGATAGTAGCCGAAGTGGGACGCCAGCCATGGACAATTCAGGATATGTTGCCTGTAGATGCGGCAATATCAAGGCTTGAAACAGGCTCGGTGCAGACAACATTCTTTATATTCCTCATCATGTTTACTGTCCTTCTGATAGCCGAGATAGGAATAATGCTCAAAGCGATAAAGAAAGGGCCGGAAGATAGATAATACAGAATATTTGATATATAATTTTTTACGTAAAGATGGAATCTACATATATATTTTTACAACATTACTGGTGGTTCATCGTATCACTGTTGGGAGCTTTACTCGTATTCCTGTTATTCGTACAGGGAGGAAACTCGTTGCTTTACCGTATAGGCCGTACTGAAGAGGAAAGAAAGATGCTTGTGAACTCTACAGGCCGTAAATGGGAATTTACATTTACAACTCTTGTTACTTTTGGAGGCGCTTTCTTTGCATCATTCCCATTGTTTTACAGTACGAGTTTTGGAGGAGCCTACTGGCTATGGATGGTAATACTTTTCACATTTGTTCTTCAGGCTGTATCGTATGAATTTCAGTCGAAACTCGGAAACCTGCTTGGCAAGCGTACTTACCGATATTTCCTTATGCTGAATGGTGTTATGGGGCCTCTGTTGCTCGGAATGGCTGTTTCTACCTTCTTTTACGGTTCTAACTTTGTTGTGGCTAAGGATAATCTTACGGAATTTGGAATGCCTGTTATCAGCACATGGACCAACAGCTGGCATGGGCTGGATGCTTTTGCCGAACCGTGGAACCTTGTTCTTGGAATGGCTGTATTCTTCCTGGCCAGACTGCTGGGAGGCATGTATTTTATAAATAATATAGATAATGATACGATTGTGTCACGCTGTCGCAGACAACTTATTTCCGACACTGTCCCTTTCCTGTTTTTCTTCCTGGCATACGTTATCCGTACATTGTTAAAAGATGGCTTTGCGGTAATTCCGGAAACACAGCAAATAGTAATGGAACCGTATAAATATTTCAATAATTTTGTCGATATGCCATGTCTGCTTATTTTATTCCTGGCAGGTGTTTTGTTGGTCCTTTATGGATTGTTGAAAAGCATTTTATTGCCAGCTTTCAGAAAAGGAATATGGTATTCCGGTATTGGAACAGTTCTTACGGTATTGTCATTGCTGCTTGTTGCCGGGTATAACAATACGGCGTACTATCCTTCATTGGCCGATATGCAGAGTTCGCTTACCATATCAAACAGCTGTTCCAGTCTGTTTACTCTGAAAACTATGGCATACGTGTCTATTCTGGTTCCGTTCGTACTGGCGTACATATTCTATGCATGGCGTGCCATTGACCGTAAATCAATCACATCAGATGAGATAAAGAATGATGACCATGCATATTGATTGACGGTATATACATATATATAATAAAGAAATGTGTCGGTCAGTTTTTCTGTTTCCGACACATTTCGTTTTTTATATTACCTTTTATCCGAGAAGCACTTTTTGTATAGCATCCTTCAAAGCCGGTTTTGGCATTGCTCCCTGAGCCATTTGTGGAGCCCCAGTCATAGGTACGAATAACAGTGTAGGTACGCTGCGTATCGCAAAAAGTCCTGCCAGTTCCTCTTCCTGATCGACATCTATTTTGTAGATATCTATCTTTCCGTCGTATTCTTCTGCCAGTTCGTCAAGCACCGGAGTCAGCATCTTGCAAGGTCCGCACCATGTGGCATAGAAATCTATCAGAGCGGGACGTTCGCCAAGGAATTTCCATTCGTTAGGGCTCGTTTCATAGTTGGCTACTTTATTCAGAAACTCTTCTTTAGTCAGATGTTTTGCTTTCATAATCAATCATTATTTATGTGTTATTACTTTATTATTTATCAGGGTCGTATGTCTTTACCATATCCTTATATACAGGCTTTGTCTTTTGGCTTGTTCCGCATCCACTTGCCGGGCAGCACGACCGGTTTACGACAGCCATGAATGCCAGCAGCAATCCAAGAGTTGTGAGAATTGGGTCACCTGAGTAAATTCCGTATATTGTAAATCCGGTTCCGGACAAAAATCTTATCAATCGGAGTATATTCCAGTTCCTTAATAGTTCGTTCATGGTAGCAATTGTTTTATGTTTCTGATGCAAAAGTACACCACTTCAGATACACCGACAACAGATTATTTCTATCTTTGTATAGACTAAATCTATTGAACCATGAATTTACAACAGATGGAATATATCGTGGCACTTGACAAGTACCGTCATTTCGTGCTAGCAGCCGAGGCATGCGGCGTGACTCAGCCTACACTGAGTGCCATGATTCAGAAACTGGAAGAAGAACTTGATGTGAAGATATTCAGTCGTGACAGAAAGAATATTGCCCCAACTGCCATTGGAGAGAAAATCATACGTCAGGCACAGATAGCCCTGAACGAATCGCAGAGGATAAAAGAGCTGGTTTCGGACGAGACGGGTACAATGAAAGGGAGTCTGAGGATAGGAATCCTTCCCACCATAGCACCGTATCTGGTTCCCGACTTCATACATCATTTTCGTGAAGCACATCCTGATGTTGACCTGTTTATTGATGAAAAAGAGAACGCCTCTCTTGTGCGTGAACTTCGATTCGGGAACATTGATATAGCCATTTCAACCTTGCCGGAGGATAGGGAAGGGATACTGGAAATACCGGTCTATATAGAAAAGTTCGTAGCCTACTTCTCTTCCGCATGCAGTCAGGCGCAGAAGATAATAGCCAGCGGCAGCCTTCCTGCCGAGCATATGTGGATTCTGAAGGAAGGACATTGCGTGCCTAACGGTTCGATGAACTTCTGTAAGAACAAGGATATAGGAAACCATATCTACGAGGCTGGTAGCATAGAAACGCTTGTCAGGATAGTTGACCGCAACGGCGGATATACTATTATTCCTGAACTTCACATTCCTTTCCTGTCCGACACTCAGAAAGAGAATGTTGTACATCTTAATGTCACACCACCAGCACAAAGATGCGTTTCCATGCTTATCAAGGATGATTTTATTAGGGAACGTGCCGTAAATGCTGTGCTTGAAACACTAAAATCAATAATTCCGGACTATATGATGGAGGAAAGGCTGAGGAAGCATAAGATAAAACTCCGATAAAAATGAGGGTGTGTCAAAATGCATACCCTCTTTTTTTTATGACAAAGCCCCGACTTTCCCAAGCCGAGGCTTTGTTATGTCCTAAAGATTTTGTATCTTTAGTCATAATCAAAAGTAATATGACAAAGATACATT
>JAHLFB010000252.1 GCA_018884025.1 Candidatus Phocaeicola faecipullorum | reverse complement strand
AATGTATCTTTGTCATATTACTTTTGATTATGACTAAAGATACAAAATCTTTAGGACATAACAAAGCCTCGGCTTGGGAAAGTCGGGGCTTTGTCATAAAAAAAAGAGGGTATGCATTTTGACACACCCTCGATACCAAAAGAGAGGTATAAAGAGCAAGCACTTAATTCTAATAATATGGATTGTGTCAAATGGTTGGCTTATGGGGAATCACCCAAAGCAGGATTCATTATAAGCACTACTATAAAAGTATCCCAATATGGTGCATATAAAATCAGATTATATTTGGGACTAACTCAAAACAATACTAGCAATACAGAAGTATTCATAACAATTGGAAATTGGGACTACGATTTTATTAACGCAGGCCATTATATAAACAATCCTGTAAGCTTCTTTGATTATGTTGTCGTGTTCAAAAATACAGATGGTACACTGGGTATATATATACATACGAATGGTTCAAATATATCATATGGATGTATTGGCGCAAGCGTAGTCCCTAATTTTGGCTCTATCTATAATAGAGTTCTATCTTTACAACCACTAAACACTGAATACGTAGAAGGCAGTAGCGACTCAGAATGCAGGATAACAATTACTGAATACTCTCACATCGGTGTCAAGTTCGATACTTGAACCGTACTGGGAACACTTCACATAGATAGCCAGCATTCCTCCATGCACAGGTTGTGCAATCAGTTCATACTTAATTTTATTCATAAATATCGTTATTAAATGCACTATAAATATACAAAAAATACCGATTTATGCAATAATAGTTACGATAAAAAGCTATATTTGTGACGATAATTCGTAATGAGTTATTAAATGCACTAAAGGTGGCAAGTCTAGCGTGATTTGCTGCCTTTTTTTATATCAAAAAAAGACATAGAAAAATCTATATTAATTTACTATTTATTTAAACACTGTTTAAGCAGTATCTAAAAACAAAAAAATAAACACATTTCGTTTTTAATTAATGAAATAAAAAATCACATTTCGTTTTGTTTTTAATGCACATTTCGTTTTGCGGTCTTTACGCTCAAGTTCGTTATCGCCGATAGCAGAATCACGTCCCTGTCCCTTTTGTCCTTTGCTATCACCAGCAGTTTTTTCAGCTCTTCCGGAAGATTTTCGAACACCCTGTCCGGAATGCTCGGACAATGCTCACTTATGATTTCATTCTCATCTTTTTCCGTCTCATTCTCTTCTGTAATATCTTCATTATCAGATGCTTGTTCTGTGCCTTCGGGCGAAAAAGTGCTCATAGTGAGCATTTGAGCACTTTGAGCACTCGCGCCCCCGTTTTTCGTCCCTTCCTGACCGTGGTTATACCCCCAGATTACGGCGTTTCTCACCTCCCTTTCCGTCATGCCCGGCTGCACCGCACGACGGCATATGCGGGCTATTGCGTCGTCCATCTGCCAGCCTTCCACACCCCTCCATTTCAGGTAGCTCCCCAGATGAAGCAAAGTGCGGTGGCGGTTCCCCTCCGAGTACATGTTCATCGAGAAGAAACGCTCTATAACCGCCTCCGTATCCGTATGCGTACCGGAGCTTTGCCCCATCCGTGAGGCGGCGGACTGTCCCAGAACCTTTGTACCCCCGTCATTGCCCGCAAAAACGTCCGTAGGGATGCGGAAATCCTCCGAAGTGTCCGGACCCGTGGCAGGCACATACCTCAGCGGGTTGCACTCCTCGCCATAGTCGAACACCGTAGCCTCCGGATTGAAAATTATCTCCGGGTCGTACGAAGCCAGACTCGTTCTTGCGAAATCCTTGCATTGCATGTCGGCAGCCAGTCCCGTCATCCCCGTCAGGCGCTCCGCCACCCTCTCGTAGGCATCCCTGTACACGTCTATATGCACCAGGCCGATGTTCACCACCACCCTCAGTCCCCTTCCGGACGATGTTATATGCGCCATTGCCACCCACGGACATACCCCCAGCAGGTCGCGTGCCGCCCTGGCCTGTTCCGGAGTCAGGTTGTCGAAGTCGAACATCGCCCATCCCGTTCTCTCCGTGGTCTTGGCATAGAAACGTCCCTTCCTGCAGTCGCCCGCAAAGACCACAGCCGGCAGCTTCATCTTCAGCTTTCCCGCCTCGTCTTTCCTTCCGGCCTCCAGATGCGCCCTGATGCCTTCCACCGTTGTTTTGTACTTGCCATCCCTGATAGCGTCTCTCCATTCTGCGGCGTCTATCACGCCCTGCGCCTCCTTGCTGTAGAGGTTGTTGAAAATTGTAATCTTCATATTAGTTTATGAGTTTTTAAGTTTGTGAGTTTTTAAGTTTGTGAGTTTTTAAGTTTGTGAATATGAGTTTTTAAGTTCTTAAGTTTATGAGTTTGTTATTTTTTAATTCTTAATTTTTAATTATTAATTCTTAATTCTTTTTCCAAATTTCGCCATTAAATTTTCCCTTTCCAAATGTTAAAATCTCCCCTTTCTTTTATCCTTAATCCGCCTCTCGTCCCTTTCTTGTCCGTTTTCAATCAGTAAAATATCCACTGTTAACACCCGATTAACTCTCATTAAATTTTTCTAAAAAACCACTTTTTTTATTTTTGTTCCGATTTATTGCGGTTTTTGCTGTTTTTTGAAACAAAATCAATGCCAAACAGCATTATACAGTCAATTTGCTGACTGTTTAGCTTTATTTACTGAAGGCCACCTTTAGGTGGACTGATACCTTCTTTATTACTTTTATACCATAAGTTTCGCACTAGCGAAACTTGAATTGTTTAATTTCTAATCATTTAAATTATGGAAAAAAATTTTTTCTGCTCACGAGATGTGTATCTATCTCAACGCATTTGCCGATGTCCTCTACGTCCGTTCCAAGAGCGGTAAGCTCAGCAAGTCCGATGCCGCCAAGCTCAAGAAAGCCTCCAAGCGTCTCTACCATTGCGTCTTAGAACTGGAAAGGAAGAGATAATCCACAAAAAAAACGTGGCACATTCAAGATTAAGTGCCACGTTTTTTTGTATCTGAGGGTGAAAAGATATAAATTTGCGGATAATAAGAGCAGTAAAGCTTATCCGTTATGTTAGTTCAGAAAGAGAAAATATTATAGAATTATTTTATGAAACGCATATTAATAAGAAACTTTGGTCCGATAAAAGATGCAGAACTACAATTAGGCCAAGTCAATATAATAACCGGATTGCAGAGTTCCGGTAAAAGTTGCATACTTAAAGTAGCTTGTTATTGTAGCTATGTAGAGAAGCGCATAGAGTTGTCACAGAGAACACAAGAGTTTTCATCAGGCACATCCTTTATAGATTTGATGACTGGATATTACGATATAGCAAACTATATACAGGATAAAACTTACATTGAGTATGAGGGCGTTTGCATGAAGTTCAGTTATGATAATTCCGTGAAAAAATTCACAATGGAATGGAAGTCCTCACGCTGGGAATACAAACGTTCTAAGGTGACATATATCCCTGCCGACAGAAATCTTGTGGCTTCAATTCCGGGATGGAGTTCAATGCCTCTTGACAAGAACATGATTGAGTTCATGGCAAACTGGGACAAAGCCCGTAAGTTCTTGAAAGAAGAGAATAACCTGTTGAATTTAGGTATTTCATATATTTATGACAGCTCATCAAATTCAGACAGTATAGTACTTGAAAACGGGAAACCATTAAAGCTCAAGGAGGGCTCAAGTGGTATTCAGTCTTTACTGCCCATGTATGTACATTTAGACTATATAACAAGCGGGCAGTATAAAGACAACAATGTAAAGATTTCGTATGAACAGGCAGAAGAAAGAAAAAATCTTCTATCTACCATATACGCTTCTTTATACAGGAAAGATAAAACAGATGAGACGCTGATTACTTTTCAGGTTGGTGGTTATGATTACAGCTTTTCCGATGTGGATGAAGCCAACAGATTTATGATAATCTATGACAGTTATCTTCATACACACCATAGCGATATATATTTGGAGGAACCTGAGAACAATCTTTTCCCTCCCACCCAGTGTCAGTTTATAAGATGGTTGGTCGAAGCAATAAAAAAACATAATGATACTTTATTTATAGCGACTCACAGTCCATATATATTAAATGAATTAATAAAGCAGACCTCTGATGGGCTTCGTGTGTTCTTTACACATCGGACAGATAATGAAACCCCGTCATATACCGTACGCCAGCTGAGCAATGAGGAAGTGGAAGAAATGTATGGAAACGGTGTAGATATATTCTTCAATTTTGAATTATACTTGTAATAATATGAAGAATAAAAAATTATACATAATGCCGGAGTGTTATGTTGATACAAATCTTATAGAATATCTGGTAAAAGCCGGTGTAAACCATCAGCATAGTTGTACAAAGGTTGTAGGATTACTTAAAAATAATTTTGCCGATAAGTTTGCCATTGGCATAATAGACAAGGATAAAGTTGAATTAGGTTATATAAAAGAGTGTAATACCATTGCTGAAACAGAGCATCTGACATTTATGAAGCATAATACAGGGCATCAATATCTCATAACTGTCAAACCTGCCATAGACAAGTTTATTTTGGATTCAGCCAAGGAACAGAATGTAACTCCTGAAACTTATGGTTTACCTTCAGATTTAAAAGAATTTACCCAGGTTTCAAAATCTGTAACATCAAATAATGATACAAGGTTCAAAGAATTGTTTGAAGGTATTAAGGACAATTACGAAATAAAAGTCCTCAGGAGAGTTCTGAAATATTTATCTGATAATCAGTATAAAGTAGATATGGAGACTCTAAAAGGTTTATTCTGAACGTGTGTACTTCATTTAAAGCTAACTAAAAACCGAAAACTAACGGCTAATCCCCCAAAAAACGTGGCGCTTTTAAGATTAAGTGCCACGTTTTTTTGTATCTGAGGGTGAAAAGATATAAATTTGCGGATAATAAGAGCAGTAAAGCTGTGGTTTGAAAATGAATTTAAATAAAGAAAAATGATAGAAACTATAAACATAAAAAACTTCGGTCCAATAGGAAATGCTGAGATACAGTTTACAGACCTAACGATACTTGTTGGCCCTCAGGCATGTGGAAAAAGTATATTGCTGCAAATGTTTAAACTATTAAAAGATAAAAAGCATATACTTCAGACATTAGACAAGTACAGTTATATAGTAAACAAGAATCCTGATAACATATTAGAAGCATACTTTGGAGAAGGCATATCAAGAATATGGACAGAAGAATCCAATATATCCATTAATGGAAAAGAAAAAAAGAAATCAAGCCTTTTAGGAATGTCTCAGACGGAAGAAACTGAAGAAGTTTTCTACATACCTGCCCAAAGAATACTTAGCATGAATGATGGAAGGCTTAAGAATTTTATGGAGTTTGACAATACTACCCCATACGTGTTGAAATATTTCAGTGAGATATTGCGCCTGTATATACAGAAAGGTTTGGGTTCCGACAAGCAAATCTTTCCAATACAGGCACGATTGAAAGCCTCTGTAAAGACATCATTCAATGATAGCGTTTTCCATAACGGAAAAATAATAATGGACGAAAGGAACGGGCAAAAAAGACTTCGTATGAGTATAAACGACATGAATATACCATTTATGACGTGGAGCGCAGGGCAAAAGGAATTCATGCCGATGCTTTTAGGTTTTTACGGTCTTACCGGTCCTAAATCCCAGTTTATCAATAACAGCTATTATAAATATGTAATAATAGAGGAGCCCGAAATGGGATTACATCCGCGTGCGATATTATCTGTCATGCTTCAGATAATAGAACTCATGCACAAAGGTTACAAGATTATATTATCCACTCATTCCACTTTACCGTTAGAGTTCGCCTGGGCATTTAATATGCTAAAACCGGAAAATAGTAAATTTGGCATATCTCCGTTACTCAAATTGTTTGGGATGGAAGGCTGCAAGTCATCCGATAAGGGAATATTCAGCAACATTTGGGACAAAGAAATAAAGACCTACCTGTTCTCATACAAAGGAGAAAAAGTAGAGACTTCTGACATTTCAAGTCTTGATGCATCAAGTGAGAATTCTGATATAAGTGAATGGGGAGGCCTGTCAAGCTTTGCAAGCAAGGCTTCTGAAATAATAAGTGAGAATCTATGGTGAAAAAATCAAAAGGTAAGCTACCGAAGCAAAATATAACTTTAAATGAGAATGCTTTTAAAGCGGCCGTTGAGGAATGTCCGGATTTAAAGGGGAATTATTGCATCGGACTTAAGGCGTTGAAAGATGAAGAAGCTTGCAAGATAATTACAGATGTACCGAAGCAACTCAATGGCAGTATTGACATAGACAAATGTTTAAAGAAAAAACATCCGGAGGATAACAGATGGGATTATGCTATCGGCTATAAAGAGAAATCACATTTTGTTGAATTTCATCCGGCTCATACTTCTGAAGTCAATAAAATGATTAATAAGAAGAAATGGCTCGAATGTTGGTTAGATAATGATGGACAACCCCTATATAAAATACATGCTGATGAAAATTTTATCCATTGGATATTTACAGGCAAGTTCGCAATATTAAAAAATTCATCACACTATAAGAAATTAGTACAACATAAAATCATACCTGTTTCGAATTTGACATTGAAATAGAAATACCCCATCATCCGTGAGGTTCTAACAACCAACACTCAGCAAAGCTAACTAATACACTAAAAACGTGGCGCTTTTAAGATTAAGTGCCACGTTTTTTTGTATCTGAGGGTGAAAAGATATAAATTTGCGATACCCCAAAAAACTTACAATTTATTTCCCTTTGTGGTATATTTTACCTAATTTTGCGCCTGATTATGATTTTCCTGTCGCGGTATATACTATTACTATAGGGGAATAAAGCTGTGACAGGGAACCGCGAAGCGTACCCTAAAGGTTAGTTTTTAAGTTTATAAGTTATTCAGTTGGTTGATGATAACTTAAAAACTTAAAACAATAAACTCACAAACTAAAAAACTAAAAACTCAAAAACTCATATGCTACATTTAAGGAAATTCTTCCTGGGCTGCATCGTTATGGCAGCCATGATGGGCGGCACTTCCTGCTCATCATACAAGAGCGCACTCTACATGCAAGAGTCCGAAGTGTTCAACGAGACCTCAAAATCCCAACTTTACGATTTCCGCATCATGCCAAAGGATGAGCTTACTATCCTTGTCAGCACCACAGATCCGGAGGCATCGGCACCTTTTATAAGGAAATTCGGACAGAGCAAGGAGTTTGGAGGTAGCTCTACTACCGGTATGCAGAACGCTAATCTTCTGAGCTATCTTGTCGATAACAACGGCTGCATAGATTTCCCTGTCCTCGGCATGATTAAGGTATCCGGTATGACCACCCGTGAATGTGAAGCACATTTCCGTGAACTTCTGAAACCATACCTTAAGGAAGTACCTAATGTGACAGTCAGCACATCAAACTATAAGTTCAGCGTCCTGGGCGAAGTAAACGCTCCCGGTACATACAGCACCACCAACGAGAAAATGACAGTGTTCGAAGCCCTTGCCCTTGCAGGCGATATGACACTATTCTCCGTGCGCGACAATGTACAGCTCATGCGTGAAGATGCTACAGGCAAACGCCAGGTATATACCCTCGACCTCACACGTGCCGACATAGCCAACTCGCCGTACTTCTATATCCAGCAGAACGACGTACTCTATGTCAAGCCAACCAAGGCAAAGGTACGCAGCAACACATTCAATACCAATGCCTCAATGTGGATTACCCTCCTCAGCCTCGTGACATCAATCACTACATTTGTCATAGCGTTGAGTAAATGAATATAAGTTCTTTAGTTTATAAGTTTTTTAGTTAGTGGATGACAACTTAAAAACTCAAAACTTAAAAACTAAAAAACTCCAAACTAATAAACTCAAAAACTCAAAAACTTAAACCCCCATGTCAGAAAACCAAATAAACCTCGAAAACGAAGAAACCGCAGGATTCGACTATAAAGCCTTCCTCGTACAGTTGCTTATGCGCTGGCCATGGATAGTGGGCTGCCTTGTAGTGGCACTTGCCGCATGTTATTTCTATATCCAGACCATAACCCCTACATATACAGTCAATTCATCCATCCTTATCAAGCACGACAAGAGTGGCAGCGGTATGAACAGTATGGAAGAGTTGGGCTTCGTAACCACATCCACACAGATATTTGACAATGAGATAGAGATACTCCGTTCCCGCAGTCTTATCCGTAAGGTAGTGACATCCCTCGATTTGTATATCACACATTCATACGAAGGCCGTTACCGCAATCATGAGCTATACCATCGCTCCCCTGTTCAGGTATGGGTAACCCCCGAAGAAGCCGAGAACATAGGTTATGCCGAAGTAAGGATGCTTAAAGACGGTTCTTCCCTCGATGTAGAGATTCGTATCCAGGATGAAACCTATAGCAAGAAGTTCGATTCCATACCTGCCGTGTTCCCTACTCCAAGCGGAGTATTCAGCTTCACCACACCTAAGGACACCACAGCCAATATATATAAAGGTAAAGAAGAATTGCGTGCGGTTATCCAGTCGCCTACAGCAGTTGCCGCAGCATATAGAAACTCATTAAGCGTAGAACCGTTCAGCAAGACTACATCCATAGCCAGCCTCTCACTCGTCACATCCAATGTAGAGCGAGGAAAAGATTTCCTGACCAACCTCGTACAGAACTATAACTCCGATGCCAACAGCGACAAGAACGAAGTTGCCGCCAAGACAGCCGAGTTCATCGACGAACGCATCCGCCTTATCAACAGCGAGTTGGGAACCACTGAAAGCCAGCTTGCCGCCTTCAAGCAGAAAGCCGGAGTAGTCGATATCGCTACAGACGCCAGCATGGCGGCCACAGAACGTTCCGCCTACGAGAAAGCCTATGCCGACAATGAGACACAGTTGCGTCTTTTAGGCTTCATTAAGTCATATCTTATCGAGAGCGGCAAGGCATACACCGTTATACCCGGCAATATCGGTCTTAAGAACGACAATGTCAGTACCCTTATCGAGCGTTATAACGAGATGCTTATCGAGCGTAGCCGCCTGTTGCGTACATCATCCGAGAACAACCCAGCCGTAATCAATCTCAACGACGGTATAGCCCTTCTCCGTGAGAATGTCCGTCTTGCCATTGCTACAGCCGAGAAGAGTCTTGAAATCAACCGTGCAGAGCTTCAGCGTCAGACTACCAAGTTCGACACCAAGGTACAGAACGCCCCTGTTCAGGAAAAGGAATTCCTCAGCATCTCCCGTCAGCAGGAAATCAAGGCCAACCTCTACCTTATGCTTCTTCAGAAACGTGAGGAAAACAATATCACCCTTGCCTCTACAGCCAACAACGCCCGTGTCATCGACGAGCCGCTCTATTCAGGTTTTGTAGGCCCTGTGTCATCACAGCTATACATGATTGCTTTAGTTCTCGGTCTGGGAGTCCCTGTAGGAATAATATTCCTCCTCGGCCTTATGAAATACAAGATTGAGACACGTGGCGATGTAGAACGCCTCACCACCCTACCTGTAGTGGGCGATGTACCTCTTACTTCGTCACCGGGAAAGGGAGCCATCGTTATCCGTGAGAACAGCAACGATATGATGGAAGAAGTGTTCCGCAGCGTCCGTACCAACGTACAGTATATGCTTGAGGAAGGCTGTAAGGTAGTTCTCTTCACTTCCACTGTATCCGGTGAGGGCAAGAGCTTCAATGCCGGCAACCTTGCCACCTCCTTTGCCTATATGGGTAAGAAGACCGTTATCGTAGGTCTCGATATTCGTCGTCCCGGACTAAACAAGGTATTCAATATTCCACGCAGTACAGCCGGAATCACCCAGTACCTTGCCTCTCCAGGCAGTACAGACCTAATGTCCCTGTGTCAGAAGAGCGATATCAGCGACAATCTCTATATCCTTCCGGGCGGAATAGTCCCTCCTAACCCAACAGAGCTTGTCTCACGCCATTCATTGGACGATGCAATAGATATCCTTAAGAAGAATTTCGATTATATCATTATCGACAGTGCCCCTATCGGTATGGTTACTGACACCCAAATTATCTCCCGTGTAGCCGATATGGTTGTCTATGTCTGCCGTTCCGGCTTCACCCCTAAGAGCGACTTCAAGCTTGTCAACCAGTTGGTGAGTGAAGGCAAGCTCCATCATGTGGGAGTCCTTATCAACGGTATAGACATGAACCGTCGCAATACCGGCTATTACTACGGCTACGGCAAGTACGGCCGCTACGGCAAGTACGGCTATGGCAAACGCTATGGCTATGGCTACGGCTATGGTTATGGAAAGGATAAATAATTTATCCGAATGGTATCTAACCCAACGGCTGGCAAAGCTAACTAAGAACTAACAACTTAAAAACTTTAAAACTTTAAATTGACATAAATCTAAAAAACGTGGTACTTTTAATATTGAGTAACACGTTTTTTGTGTCTAAGAGTAAAAAGATATGTAAGCTTCCAAAATTGGCGTATTGACTAGTATGTCCCTTTCCTTTACCTTCGTGCTAAACTTAAAACTCGAAAGATTATGTTTAGCGAAAAAGATTTTGAAAGACTGTGGTTCCTCTACAAGACCGAGGGCGAACCCAAAGGAGTTTCCATCAACTCATTCTGTATTAGCAACAACATTCCTTACACGGCATTCTATGACTGGTTCAAGAAGACACAGAAGAAAGTTGTACCTGTAGAAGTGGAAGGTATTCCTGAAGAGTTGATCCAGGCAGGCAATGAAGAACAGGATGTTACTAAAGGCAAGCCTAAACGTACATCTCCCCATAAAGGGAGCATCATGGTAACGATTAGAACCCGTGAGGGTTTGTGCATACAGAAGAAAGGCTTAGACTATCAGGGGCTGAAAACACTGGTGGAGAAACTGGAGGGCTTATGCTAAGTATTAACGGACTGCATAACTTCTATTATCTTCCTGAACTTCACGATATGAGATGCAAGGCTCAGCGTATATGCGAGATAATCCGCGGCAGGTATCACCGAGATCCGCTGAACGGAGACGTTTACATGTTCATGTCGAAAGACCAGCGTAAGGTTCGTATGATACACTATGAGCGGAATGCCTACTACCTTCATGAGAAGTCCTTCATTAAGGGTTATAAGTTCATGAAAATAGAGCGTAAGGACGATGTGACAGTGTATAAGATAGACTGGAAAGACCTGGTCACAATACTTGAAACTCCGGTAATAACTAGTATAAGAATTTAGCGATAAAGTTCTGATAATCAGCGATAAAAGTTCTCTAAATATTTGTGTATCTCACTGAAAATGAGTATCTTTACATAAAATTTAGAGAACATGGAACTGGAAGAACTCATAGAAAATACACTCAGACGCAAGCATCTTGAAGAGATGATGAACAGACCCGAAAAGGAGCATACACCCCTTGAAGGTATGGATAATGAGCAGATAAAGAGGTT
>JAHLFB010000002.1 GCA_018884025.1 Candidatus Phocaeicola faecipullorum | reverse complement strand
CCAAAAACTTTTTTTCATCTTGTCAGTTGGTTGATTAAATAAATAGTCAATCAATTACAAACGGCCGGAACTCTTTTCCGGCACCAGCAATACAACAACCGATAACCGCTTTTTGTTCAGACGGGACAAAGATGATGATGCAACGAATGTCTAATCTATATTGAAGCCAGGGTATATCAGCCAATCCAGCTATCTGCATTGGCTGATGAAACTATATGCCAATGCAGATGCAAACAGCTGGTATTCCGTTTCCATTTACCTTCCTTTTACGTTCTTGATATCAAAAACATAAAAAGGAGATAGTTGAAAAGGAAATAGAAGGAAAACTGAATGGAAAAGAAACCTATCTCTCAAATAAAACCGGACGAAGCATACAGACATAAAAAAAGGAGTACCGCTGTACTCCAACCTTTGTTAACCTTAAATCTAATACTATGAAAAACACGATGCAAAGATACGGGTTTCTCTGAATATAGCAAGTATATAGACTTAAAATCTTATGTTTTATAACACGTTTTAAGAATCTAACCGTCTTATTAAAAAGGCTTTAACAAAAATGTATCAAAGCCCTAACTTCGAAGAGATTTCAAGCATGCGCTGAATGGGGATGATTGCCTTTTCCGCAATGCCGGGTTCCACCTCCACTTCAGGCCATTCGTATTTCAACGTATTATATAACTTTCCGAGCGTATTCAAGCGCATGAAATTACATTCGTTGCAGGCACAAGTGCTGTCTTCGGGCGGTGCCGGAATGAAATGCTTATCCGGACATTTCTTGCGCATCTCGTAAAGGATGCCGCTCTCTGTAGCTACAATGAAATCTTTCTTTTCGCTTCCCATGGCATACTTCAACAATCCGGCGGTAGACGCTACCTTATCCGCCAGTTTAGCCACCGCACCTTTACACTCCGGATGAACCAGCACCGCCGCATCAGGATACTGTTTTTTCAACTCCAGAATCTTTTCTACCGAGAATTTCTCGTGCACATGGCAAGCCCCGTCCCACAAGAGCATATTCCTTCCCGTAATGGCATTGATGTAATTTCCTAAGTTCTTATCGGGACCGAAAATAATCTTTTGATCTTCCGGAAAACTTTCTACGATTTGTTTGGCATTGGTCGATGTAACCACCACATCGGTTAGTGCCTTTACGGCTGCACTGGTATTCACGTACGAAATCACCGTATGTCCGGGATTCGCTTCAATAAATTCCGCAAGCTTATCCGCCAGGCAGCTATCCGCCAACGAACATCCCGCATTCAAGTCGGGTATCAACACTTTCTTATCCGGACAAAGGATTTTGGCGGTCTCGCCCATAAAATGCACACCGCACATTACGATAATGTCCGCATCGGTCTTTGCCGCCCATTGCGCCAATGCCAGACTATCGCCGATAAAATCGGCTATCTCCTGAATCTCGTCCGCCTGGTAGAAATGCCCCAAGATAACGGCATTTTTTTCTTTACACAAGCGTTTGATTTCCGCCTTTAAGTTCACGCCTTCGGGGATTGCTTCATCCACATATCCCTTCTTCAACCATTCCTCTTTTCTCATATTAAAATATATTTCTTTTCTTTTTTCAGAAATATTTATGATGGTAATAATAGCCCGTTGATAGTGTTCGTAAAAATCGGATAAAATAGTTGCTTTTTAAGTTATAAGCGTCTGATGTATGGCTATTCAAGTTTCATCAACAGGCTTATGTCTTGATTTTATTCTCTTTACGTTTGCTATTCACTAACGGTTGGTAACATGCAAAGTTAAAAACTTTCTCTTGAACTGCTTTGTTTTTTGTGCTAAAAAATATGTTTAAACCGGTGATGAAACTTTCGGGTTCAATATTTGGATAGTTCGTTCGATTGTGCCCATAAGCATTTCTACGAATAAAGCAAGTATAAGTTTTCATTTTCTATGCTTGTTTTTTATACAGGTTTTCCACCGTTTTTAACAGGGTTATGAATATACTTGTTATCTTTGCAAATAAAAAATACCCATTATATGGCTGAATTGCGGAAGTTAAAAGTTACAGAGATGAACCGTCTGACGGTGGAAGAGTTTAAAGAGGCGAAAAAGATTCCGTTGGTGGTAGTGCTGGATGATGTGCGGAGCCTGCACAATATCGGTGCGGTATTCCGTACATCGGATGCGTTCTTGGTTGACTGCATTTATTTATGCGGCATTACCGCCACTCCTCCTCATCCGGAGATGCACAAAACGGCATTAGGGGCTGAATATACAGTAGACTGGAAGTATTTCCAGCATACAGAAGATGCTGTAAACGAGCTTCGTACAATGGGATATACCTTATTTGCTATTGAGCAGTGCGAAGGGAGTATTCTGTTAGACAAGTTGGTTTTGGAACCGGATAAAAAGTATGCGGTTGTGTTGGGAAATGAGGTGAAAGGCGTGAAGCAGGAAGTGGTGAATCTATGTGACGGGTGCATAGAAATTCCTCAATTCGGTACCAAACATTCGTTGAATGTATCTGTAACGGCTGGAATTATTATTTGGGAATTTGCGTGTAAGTTAATATAAATGTTTATTCACTACAGAGGACACAAAGTATCACAGAATCTTTTTCTTATTAAAATTATTCCTCTGTGGTACTCTGTGTCCTCTATGGTGAAATAAAATCACAATTGTCCGTTTTCCACCAGTACAACAACCCGTTCGGTTAATTTATCTTCGTCTTCCGGATGATATTCTTTCTTCAGGCTGGCACCGAAGAGTGCGGCAAAGGTCTGATAGAATCCGGCTTTAAAAGGTCCCATAAACGCTTTTACCAATTGAAAGGAAGATTGGTTGCACTCTCTGTTTATCAACTTTATCAACAGCTTGCCTTGTGCGAATGTTAATTTCTTCATGCGAGGTGTGTATTGCTCTTTCAATCCTTTCTCTACCCGCTTGATATGGCGGTTGCGTGCCTCTTCGTCAGGCAAAGTCATTAAGTATTCGTAAGTTTCGATTACCGCCCGGTTCACTTCTTTGGCAATGGGAAGTGTTTTCTTTACGTCTCTTACCAGTTTATTGTAATATCTGCGTTGGCGTTTGTTTTTAAAATGCAATTCAGGATATACATATACGGTTCTTAGCGTTATACAAGGTATAGTGTCTCCTTTGTACACAATAACAGGTACTTTGTACAGCGTTGTGCCATTGGAGGAAGTTTGCGCTTGGGTTTTCAATGCGAAAACGAAGAGCACGAAAAGCACTATGTATAAACTATTTTTCATCATGCGCAAAAATAGGAATAATTATGATTTGTGATAAACCCTACGTAGAGGTTATACGAAAAATTAACGTATTTCCTTTTGTTAATAACTTGTGAATAGTATGTTGAAACGCATGTTTGTTTTTTGGATATTAGGATGTTATGTATTAACACCCTTGTTTGCCCAGTCCGATTGGCTGGAATGGAATGAAGACATATCGGCTCCCGAAGACTTGGAAGACTGGAGAGAAAAATACGAGGAGTTAAGCGAAATAGCCGAACATCCTTTTAATATCAATGCCATTACCAAGGAAGAATTGGAGCAGCTTCCTTTCTTGTCCGATAAGCTGATAGAAAACATCTTGTATTATGTTTATAAATACGGACCGTTATTGACCAAGAATGAATTGCTGGGTGTTGAAGGAATGGACTGGCAAACCCGGAAGTTTTTAACAGACTTCATCTATATCGGACCCTCTGAGAATGAACGGGATAAGTTTTCATGGAAAAGCCTGTGGAAATACAATAAACAGGAGTTATTAACACGTCTGGATATCCCTTTCAACACCAAGGCAGGCTATGCCGATTATGATGCGGAAACCTTGGCGGAAAGCCCTAACAAGCGTTATTATGGCGACCCGTTCTATCACAATGTGCGCTATCGTTTCCAGTACAATAAACAAGTGTATGCTGGATTGACCGCCGAAAAAGATGCGGGAGAGCCGTTCTTCAGCCAATACAACCGGAAGGGGTATGATGCTTATTCGGGTTATCTGTTCCTTTCGAATCTGAAGAAATTGAAAGCCTTGGCTATCGGAAACTATAAGGCGAACTTCGGGTATGGACTGGTATTGAATATCGGAAGCTTTACGATGGGAAAAGGAACAATGAACCGGAACCGTTTCGGGCAAGGGTTTACGAAATATACTTCGACCGGAGAAGGAGAATATCTGCAAGGGATAGCCGCTACGTATCAAGTGGCGAAACGCTGGCAAGCGTCTGCCTTCTATTCATTCAGAAAGCAGGATGCACGTGTGGAAAACGAGTTCATAAGGTCGTTGAAAACCGATGGATATCACCGGTTGAAAAAAGATATGGAAAAGAAACATACCGTATCTAATCATTTGACCGGATGCAACTTAACTTATAACGGGAAATTCACAGAGTTTGGTTTAACTGCTGTGTATAATCATTTCAACAAGGTGTTAAATCCCGATGCACGCGCTTATAATCTTTATTATCCTCGCGGGGATTATTTCTATAATGTAGGAGTGAACTATAAATTCTTTCTTCATCGCTTTACGTTTTCCGGCGAGACGGCTATAGACAAATCAGGAAAGATAGCCACACTCAATGCAATCAGTTATCAACCGGGTGTGAATACCAATCTCTTAGTTATTCACCGTTATTACGATAAGAGCTACCAGTCGCTTTATGGAAACGCGTTTGGCGAAAATTCGAGGCTTCAAAATGAAACGGGAGCTTATTTAGGATTGGAAACCAGTTTCTTAGACAAGTTCAAGTTGTTGTGTTATGGAGACTTCTTTCATTTCTTCTATCGCAGGTATCAGGTAGACCGTGACCATACTTCGGGATTCGATGGCTTATTCCAGTTAAGTTATTCACCGTTCAATTCACTATCGATGTTAATAAAGTACACGTATAAGAACAAGGCGAAAAACTACACTTCTCCCGATGAAACGAAGTTTGTTTTGCCTTACGTAAGGCAACGTTTGCGTTATCAGTGTTCATCGGTATGCAATGTATATCTTTCCCTGAAAGGGGTAGCAGAAGGTGTAATGGCTTCGTATAACGGATGGGAAAAGTCGAAGGGAGGATATGTGAGCGGCACGGTGAAGGGAAATATTCCAAGCATTTCCCTTCAGGCATCGTTAACCGGAACCTGGTTTCACACGCAAGATTACGATTCACGTATTTACGTGTACGAGCCCGGTTTGCTTTATGCTTTCTCCATGAACTCATTTTACGGCAAAGGAACCCGCATGGCAATCATCCTGAAATATACATGGAAGAACCGGTTCATGATTCAAGCCAAGTGGGGCTGGACGCATTATAAAGACCGGAACCGCATCGGTACGGATACCGAGGAGATACAGGGAAGCGATAAGGCGGACTTGCAGGTACAAATAAGGGTGAAATGGTGAATGTTTTGCTTATAATGCATGTGCCAAACGAAGACGGATTTCCGTTACAGGGCGTTACAAATCGTTACAATTACAATTATTGAAAACGAAAAAGAAGGGAGAATGCTTTCAACAATAAATTATATTATATATAAATATATATTTATATAT
>JAHLFB010000251.1 GCA_018884025.1 Candidatus Phocaeicola faecipullorum | reverse complement strand
ATTGTGATGTATTATTATGAGATATTGTTTATCTTTTTGTATCTTTGCTGCATATTTATAAATATAGAATAAACATCGTGTATGACAATGTATTCAAACAAAGAAATCTGGCGCGTTACTTATCCTATACTTCTCGGGCTGCTTGCCCAAAATATCATTAATGTCACTGATACGGCTTTCCTCGGGCATGTGGGCGAGGTAGCTTTGGGGGCTGCCGCAATGGGAGGTCTTTTGTATATATGTGTCTATACCGTAGCTTTCGGTTTCAGTATAGGTTCGCAGATACTCATAGCACGCCGAAACGGTGAAGGAAACTATCGTGATGTAGGTCCGGTCATGATGCAGGGCAGTATGTTCAGTTTTATGATGGCTGCAGCCCTGGCCGTTGTCATGTATATTTTTGCCGGTCCTATCATAAGAATGCTTATAACTTCCGATACTATATACGAGGCTACATACCAGTTTTTCACATGGCGTATCTGGGGATTTCTGTTTGCTTTCCTGAATGTGATGTTCCGTGCATTCTACATAGGTATAACGAATACCAAGGTTCTGACTTTAAGTTCGGTGGTTATGGCGCTAGTGAATGTAGTCCTAGATTATGGTCTTGTGTTTGGCGAACTCGGATTGCCGCAAATGGGTGTCAGGGGAGCGGCTTTGGCATCAGTTATAGCTGAGGCTTCTTCGCTGGTATTCTTCCTTATATATACATATTGTAAGGTTGACCTCAGAAAATACGGTTTCCGGCGTTCTTTCAGGATTGATTTCGGGATGGTGGGCAGGATATTGCAAATATCATCATTCACCATGGTGCAATATTTCTTGGCAATGGCCATATGGTTCGTGTTCTTTATGGCGCTGGAGCGTTTGGGACAGAGGGAACTGGCTATAGCAAATATAGTAAGAAGTGTATATATAGTGCTTCTGATTCCGGTACAGGCATTGGCAACTACCGCCAATACTCTTGTCAGCAATCTGATAGGGGCAGGTGGAACAGATAAGGTAATAGCTCTGCTTCACCGCATATCGGGCATATCGTTTCTGATAATGGTGGTATGTGTGGCACTGACGGTAATATTCCCAAATCCTATACTTTCGATATACACAGGCGATTCCGGTCTTGTTGCCGAGTCTATACCGGCGCTTTATGTAGTATGTGCGTCTATGCTTCTTGCGTCGCTGGCAAATATATATTTCAACGGTATCTCCGGAACAGGCAATACTCAGGCAGCACTCGGAGTGGAGGTAGGAGTGCAGGTGTTCTACGCACTTTATGTGATAGTGGTTGGTATGGTGTTCCGCCAGCCTGTAGAGATTTGTTTTACTACGGAGATAATATACTATGTGCTTATGCTGATATTTAGTCTTATATATTTGAAAAAAGCTAAATGGCAGAATAAAAAGATTTGAGAGTGAAGAGCTTGTTTTGATTTTGAATAAAAAACATGTAGTAAACTCTTTTTTATGGAAAATTAAAACGAGCTCTAAGTTTTTTTATGTATTTTTGCACCCCGTTGAAATATAAGAAATTAAGAAAAATCCAAATAATATATGTTCGATAATTTAAGTGAAAGACTTGAGAGGTCGTTTAAGATATTGAAAGGTGAGGGTAAAATCACCGAAATCAATGTTGCCGAGACTCTGAAAGATGTACGTCGCGCCTTGCTTGATGCCGACGTGAACTATAAGGTTGCAAAGAACTTTACAGATACAGTAAAGGAGAAAGCCTTGGGACAGAATGTGCTTACAGCTGTTAAGCCAAGTCAGTTGATGGTTAAGATTGTTCATGACGAACTTACAAAACTGATGGGTGGCGAAACAGCAGAGTTGGAACTTAAGGGACGTCCGGCTGTGATACTTATGTCCGGTCTTCAGGGTTCCGGTAAGACTACTTTCTCTGGAAAGTTGGCACGTATGCTGAAAACCAAGAAAAACCGCAAGCCTTTGTTGGTAGCCTGCGACGTTTACCGTCCTGCGGCTATCGAACAGCTTAAGGTACTTGGACAGCAGATAGAAGTTCCTGTTTATTCTGAACCTGACAGCAAAGACCCTGTACAGATAGCTCTGAATGCCATCCATGAGGCAAAGGCCAAAGGTTATGACCTGGTGATTGTCGATACAGCCGGTCGTCTTGCTATCGACGAACAGATGATGAACGAGATTGAGTCAATAAAGAAAGCTATCAATCCTGATGAAACACTGTTCGTTGTTGACTCAATGACAGGTCAGGACGCTGTAAACACTGCACGCGAGTTTAACGAACGCCTCGACTTCAACGGTGTAGTTCTTACCAAGTTGGATGGTGATACCCGTGGTGGTGCCGCACTTTCTATCCGTACAGTAGTAAACAAGCCTATTAAGTTCGTAGGTACAGGTGAAAAGCTTGACGCAATTGACTTGTTCCACCCGGCACGTATGGCAGACCGTATCCTAGGTATGGGTGATATCGTATCACTCGTTGAACGTGCGCAGGAACAGTACGACGAAGAAGAGGCAAAACGTCTTCAGAAGAAAATCCAGAAGAACCAGTTCGACTTCAATGACTTCCTTACTCAGATAAACCAGATTAAGAAGATGGGTAACATCAAGGAACTTGCTTCAATGATTCCGGGTGTAGGTAAGGCTATCAAGGATATTGATATTGACGACAATGCGTTCAAGAGTATCGAAGCTATCATCTATTCTATGACTCCTGAAGAACGTACTCATCCTGAAATCCTCAACGGTTCGCGCCGTATGCGTATCGCAAAGGGTAGTGGTACAAACATTCAGGAAGTGAACCGCCTTCTGAAACAGTTCGACCAGACTCGCAAGATGATGAAGATGGTGACAGGAAGCAAG
>JAHLFB010000028.1 GCA_018884025.1 Candidatus Phocaeicola faecipullorum | reverse complement strand
ACATATTTGCCCAACTTGAATTCCACACCTGCCATGCCTGCCATTCCGTCTTTAGCACTGTCCCATGAGTCTTTTGATGTGAGATAGTCCCAGCGTCCGTATATGTTGATTTTTTTTGTAAGATTGATTGTTGTGTAAACAGAAGCACCACTTTTGTCGTTGCCATTGGCAAACTTGGTGTTCTTCATCCAGTTGTATTCTGCTCCAAGAGAGAATGCCTTATTTTTGTATCCTGCGAAGAATGCCAGGTTTGTTGTTCCTTTTACATCGTCCTTGTTTTGAGCCGCATCTTTTATGCTTTGTCCGGCTTCATTGTATGAACCGTATGCACGTACCATAAATCCTTTTACAGGAGTGAGTGTCAAGCCGGCACCGTACTGGAGACCGTCGTCCACCTGTACTTTTTTGTAGCCTTCACCATTTGCTACTATTACGTCGGCAGAAAAGATATCGCAAAATTTGTATGCTGCAGATACAGCAAGGTCGGCGCTGCTACCGAATTTATATTCATCCTGGAATGATTTCATAACGTAGCGTTTGCCCCAGAAATCTTCCTGAGTCTTGAATTGTGTGGTGCTTATCAAACCTCCGCTTAATGTAAGTCCTTCGTGTTTCCATGAAACCATTGCGTTTTTGATAAAGCCTACTCTCTGTATGTCATCAACGTCGTCTGACTGGTCGAAGTCCATAACCGCCTTTATCAAGAGGTTGTGAGGTAATTTATACTGATAGCCAATATAAGCTCTGTCCAAATTAAAACCTCTGTCGTTGTTCACAGTTCCAAACCCTGAGTGTAAATCAGAATAGATAGTAATGATTGCACTTCCTTTTTTCTCTTCTTTCTTTTCCTTTGCAAATGTCAGTGTTGGTATTGCAAGTGTCAACATCACACTTATTAAAATCTTTCTCATGTTTATAGCTTGCTTAATTTTCACGATGCAAAAATGACTGTTTGGTGTTACAAACATGTTACATTGTTTTAACATTAATATTAATCTGGTTTTATTTTCTGAATGTATATATCTAATAATTAGTTTATTAAACACAAATGTAGCATATGTTACAAAAATATTACATTGAATATGGCTTTAATTGTAAAACGCATATAATGAGAGAAGGGCAAATATCCATAGAATAATTGGTGGTTTAACAAATATAGGATATTTGCCCTTTTTTATCGGGATGTATGTTTGCAAAGATTTTTAAAACAGTTTGCAAACTTCTTTCAATACTACTTTATGATGAATTTGTAGCTTCCTTCAAGTTTCTTTTGTGAGTCAGTCAATACTATACGGTATATCTGTTTTCCCCATACGTTTGACAGTCGTGTATCAGGAAGTTCTATAGTTTCAAGTGTAGCCTTGAAGTTTGTAGGATATTCTAGTGTTGCATGTTCGTCGCCCACTGTTATACTTACTTTACCGGCTTTGCTTATATCAATATCTCCCCAAACTAGGAAATTCACCTGATTGGCTGCCTTGGTTTCTTTCAGCGAGAATTTGTCTGTTATTACAAGACGTTTGTTCTCCAGTTTATATGCGCGTGTCCAGCTGTTTACGGCAGCTTCTTCCGGGTATGCTGTGGAGATATCTGCAGAGAAGTAGCGTTGTTTCTCTTTGCATACAACATTCGTAGCCTTATATTCCTGTCCGAAACGCTGTGGAACACCGTTTATCATAGGCAGATTGTGGTAGTTGCTCTGCATGGTCCAGATGGAATATCTTTCGCTGCTGAATGTCTGGCGTGTATATGTTCCTACTCCTGCATCAATAAGTATAGGTGTGTTGTTTATGTAGAGTGAGAATGTTCCTGCATCGTTATGATTATGGCTTTCGTTGTTGAAGCCTCCCTTTGTGGCAAGGAACCATCCAGAATTGTTTGTCAGATAGCAGAACTCTGTTTCAGGATACCATGTGCATGCAGGAACCTTGTGGGCTGCCTCAGTCTGCTCCAGTTCCTTATTCAGCAGTACACACTGTAAAGTACGGAAGGCATCATTGCCAAGAGGAATTGTAGGACGTTTACCCTTGAGCAGATATGCTGCGAACTGCATCATTTCTTCGCTGCCTACGGCGCGTCCGTAGCGGTAAATCAATGGAGCATCGCCACCGCCCTTTGCCGAAGCGTCAGCAAAGTTTACCACCCATCCGTCGCCTACATACGAACGGCTTATATATTCTCCCATACGGCGTATCATAGGGTTATTGAACAGAGATACTTTTCCGTTTGTACCGTCTGAAAGTATCTGAAGATAGTCATACATCTTTCCAGCAGCATGTCCCCAGTATGAGGTACCTTCCTCGCAAGCACCGTCAGATTTTACGAAATTGATGAACTTATCTACTGATTGCATTGTACGCCATACAGCATCAGTAAGCTTGTTGCGGTCATCTTCAAGAAGAAGATAGCACTGAAGCACATTCGAGTTACACCAAGGGTTCCAGTTGTTGATGATTTCTCCCGGTTTCCAGTAGAATGCCATCCACCATTCGCGGTCGTTTTCCATGAAAGGGTCGAGAATACGTTCCTGAAGTTCGTGGCGCAGACGAAGTGATATAACAGGATCGGCTTTGTCGAATGTATCGTGGAAAAAATAATATACCCATGCCAGCATAGAACCGTAGTTTCCTGAGCCTAGGTCAATGATTTGTTCGCGCCAGTCCGGCATAGAGCGTTTGGTGCTTTGTCTTGGTAAGTGTGCCGACAGTACCCATGATGTCATTTCGCAGCTGAAGAATACTCCGTTTATAAGTTGGTCGATAAAACGTCCTTTTCCTTCGGCAAGTTCGGCCATCATAAGCACGTTTATGGCTTTGCGGTTTGCTTCGTATGGATTTTGCATGATGTTTCTTTCGCCGCTACGTTCATATTCCAGATAATCAGTAGCGCGGATTACCTGCCATTTGTAGTCGAGCATCTTCTCTCCGGTGTTGATAAGAGTTTGTCTGTCTTCGTCATTAAGCAGAGAGTTCCAGCCTTCACGGTCGGAGTATGCCGGATATGGCACCCAGGCACCGTTCATTACCAATGCTTCCTTAAGCTGTTCTTTTGTAACAGAGTTTTGCAGCAGATTTCTTTCGGTGTATGCAAACATAGCTGTTGTGAATAGCAACATACAGCAAATAGTCCACATACGAAGTAAAGAGTGATTCTTCATTGTTGATATAATTAATAGGTTATAGTATTTGATGCAAAGATAACAAATTAGGGCATAAATAAAAATAAAGACCGCAGAAACGGATGCTTCTGCGGTCTTTAAATTAGGTATATAATGTTTTTTTATTTTGCTATTATCAGGTAATAGTTCTTCTTTCCACGCTGTACGAGGAGATATTTACCGTCAAGCAAATCTTCGCTTGTGATAGTCTGGTCGAATGCAGTAAGTTTCTCTTTGTTCAAAGAAACGCCACCACCCTGTACCATCTTTCTCATTTCTCCTTTTGAAGGGAAGATGTTTGTCTTTTCAGCAAACAGGTCAACAGCCTTTATTCCAGCTTCGATATCTGCTTTGGCAACTTCGAACTGTGGAACACCTTCGAATACTGAAAGAAGAGTGTCTTCGTCAAGTTTCTTCAGAGCTTCTGAAGTTGCATTGCCGAACAGGATTCCTGATGCTTCAACAGCTGCATTGTAGTCTTCCTCAGAGTGAACCATGATAGTAACTTCCTTGGCAAGACGTTTCTGAAGAACGCGCAAGTGAGGAGCTGCCTCATGTTCAGCTATCAGGCTGTCTATTTCTTCTTTTGATATTGAAGTGAAAATCTTGATATATTTCTTAGCGTCTTCATCGCTAACGTTGAGCCAGAACTGATAGAATTTATATGGAGATGTATATCGAGGATCCAACCATATATTTCCTGATTCTGTCTTACCGAACTTACCACCGTCGGCTTTTGTTATAAGCGGACATGTAAGCGCGTAAACCTCACCACCGTTTGTACGGCGAATCAGTTCGGCACCTGTGGTGATGTTACCCCACTGGTCGGAACCACCCAACTGAAGTTTACAGTTCTTGGTTTCATACAGATGCAGGAAGTCATATCCTTGCAGCAGCTGATAAGTAAATTCAGTGAATGAAAGTCCGTCGCGTGCCTCTCCGTTCAGACGTTTCTGTACAGAATCTTTTGCCATCATGTAGTTTACGGTGATGTGCTTTCCTACTGTGCGTGCGAAGTCGAGGAATGAGAAGTCTTTCATCCAGTCATAGTTGTTTACCAGTTCTGCCTTGTTTGGGGCGTCCGATTCAAAATCGAGGAATTTGCCCAATTGCTTCTTGATACACTCCTGATTATGGCGCAATGTCTCTTCGTCCAGCAGGTTACGTTCCTGTGATTTTCCGGACGGGTCGCCAATCATACCAGTTGCACCACCTACAAGAGCCAACGGCTTGTGGCCGCAACGCTGGAAATGTCTTAACATCATAACGCCGCATAAGTGACCGATGTGCAAAGAGTCTGCAGTAGGGTCAATACCGAGGTAAGCTGTTACCATTTCTTTTTCAAGTAGTTCTTCTGTGCCTGGCATCATGGTGTGTACCATTCCGCGCCATCTTAATTCTTCTACAAAGTTCATCGAATGAAATTCTTAGTTTAACATAAAATATTTTTGGTTTGTTGATGGCAAAATTACGACACTTTATCTGAATAAGCAATTTTTATCTATTAAAAAAGAGACATTTAGCATTTTCTGATACTATGTCAATCAGTTTGTCGGTCGTTGTGTCAAGTATTTCCGATGCTTTTTTTATAATGTCATTTATGTTTCCTGTATATTCGTCTGTTTCAAAGAACAGTTTGTCGTGAGGTATTGATTTCAGTGATTTTTCGTTATAATTTTTACCGAAAGAAAGGAAAAATCCGTTATTTGTGTATTGTATGGCCTGTTCCGGTTTTCCTCGAAATCCGTGTATTATCCACGGTTGTTTCGGCTTTAATGATTTTTTCAGGTTTATTATTTCGTTTGAAGTTTTAACGGAATGTATTATTAACGGAAGATTGCATGTCTCGGATATGTGTATGCAATATGTAAAAGATTTCATCTGCAAATCCATGCTGGTGGCGCATAGCTTGTCTGTACCACATTCGCCTATCGCGATAACTCTTTTATCGTTTAAAACGTTTTTTTCAATCCATTCCATCTGCTTTTCCAAATCATTGCCGTTAATATACCATGGGTGTATTCCTATGGATATGTATTGGGCAGAACGGAAACTTTCTGTATCGCAATCTTTCATACAAAAGCTTTTGATTGTGCTTTCATATGCTGCAGATGTGTTGTGTGAATGGATGTCGATAATCATATCCTGAATAGTTTATGGTACCGGGTCATAACCGGAGCCTCCCCATGGGTGGCAACGCAATATTCTTTTTATGGCAAGATAAAGCCCTTTTACAGGTCCATGTTTTTTCAGAGCCTGGACAGCATATTCCGAACATGTTGGAGTAAACCTGCACGATGGAGGTGTGAACGGAGATATACAATTCCTGTAGAAGTATATAGGTGCCAGTAATATGTAGGTGAATATAAGTTTGATGATTTTCATTTCTCAAACCAGCTTTTCGGCTGTAAGTTGTAGAAGTTTTACTACTTTGTTTTCAATGTCACTTGATTCGTAAAGTTCATTTCCCAACCAAATAAATGCTATTGCGGCTTTTTTGTTCTCTTTGTCGAGAACGTCTTTCAGTATGAACTTGTTTTTCCTGTATGCCTCTCTTATCTGTCTTTTTACCCTGTTCCTTTTTACGGCTCTTTTGAATTTCTTTTTCGGAACGCTTATCAGTATTGACAGTGTTGGGTAGTCGTCTTCTTCTATTGGCATGTAAACAATTCTGAGCGGGAATGCAGGTAGCGATTTGCTTCCTCCTGAGAACAGCTTTTCTATTATAATCTTGCTGTTCAGCCTTTCTTTTTTCTGAAGTGTGAATATTTTTTTCTCGCTCATTACTGTTTCTTTATTATTAAAAAAATAAACCGGGAGTTCCGTACCGCAAAGTTAAAAACTTTTCCCGATACAAAACACCCGGTTGGTGAAGAATATTAACTCTTTAATTATTTATTATGTTCGCGAATGAAAGAATCCAACGCAGCCGGCATTGATGGAGCTGTAGCAGAAGGAGCTTCCAAATCCAGACGCAATCCTGCATCTTTTACAGCTTTGGCTGTTGTAGGACCGAAACATCCTATTGCGATGTCTTTCTGTTCAAAGTTAGGGAAGTTCTTCATCAGCGACTGTATTCCTGCAGGGCTGAAGAACACCAACATGTCATAATCAAAACTTTCTTCCGGTGTGAAATCGTTGCTTACTGTTCGATACATCACAGCTTCGGTATGCTGTATCTTGTGTTTGTCGAGCAAATCTTTCACTTCATCATTATGTACATCCGACATCGGGATGAAGTATTTTTCTGTGTTATGTTTGATTATTGTTGGCAATAAGTCTGCGAATTTTCCGCTAGGACCGAAGAAAACCTTACGTTTTCTGTATTGAACATATTTCTGGATGTATAGAGCTATAGCCTCTGAAGTACAGAAATATTTCATTGTTTCAGGTATCGTAACACGCAAATCCACACAAAGATTAAAGAAGTGGTCTATTGCATGGCGTGATGTGAACACGATAGCTGTATGGTCCAAAATAGAAACTTTCTGCTGTCTGAATTCCTTAGCAGTAAGGCTCTCTACTT
>JAHLFB010000250.1 GCA_018884025.1 Candidatus Phocaeicola faecipullorum | reverse complement strand
AGGTAGAAGATTGTTTTCAGGAAAATAAAGGTAGCTCTTTGATAGAATTGTCGGCATAATTATAAAGAACAGGTATTAGTGGATGACTTTGCATAAAAGTTGTTGAAATAGATTTTAAAATTTATCTTTGTTGAATTGATGTTGTATTCTACTATCGTGGATACAAAAGACTTTACGTTCGATTTGAATGTAAACATGGCTCATAACGTATCTATGGTAAAAGAATTGGCAGAAGGTGTTGATTATTTATTCTTTGATGGTGATTCTGGCTTCCCGATAAAAGTTGGAACTCGTGCAGGCCATAAATTGGGAGAAATCTATGCTTCAGAAGTCTATATGCGTGATGAAAACGGATATATCCTTGTGGGCGCAAATGGTTTACCGATGAGAAGTCGTAAATTGTCAGATTGTCTTGCAAACCCGATTGGAAATATTCAACCAAAGCTTACGATGTCTGTATCACCTTCGTTTACATATAAGGGCATTTCATTGTCTGCTATGTTTGATATGAGATTTGGTGGTGACATTTATTCTTATTCAGAAGCTTTGGCAACAGGAAGTGGTCTGGCAAAACGGACAGAAAACCGTGGAGAGGACAATAATTATATGATGATATTCCCAGGCGTGCATACAGATGGAACTCCGAATACGACACAGATTACAGCTTCAAACTATTACGGAAATTTGCTGCCAGAAGATTTCTTGTATGACGCGTCATTTATCAAGCTGAAAGAATTGTCTTTGGGGTATTCATTCCCGTCAAAAATGTTGAAAAAAACTCCGTTGACTGCATTGAATGTTTCATTTGTGGCACGTAACTTGTGTTATCTGTTGAAACACACTCCGGGTACAAGTCCAGAGGGAGGCTATGACACGACTATGTTCTCTCAAGCTATTGACTTTGCGGCTATACCATTTACACGCACATTCGGTTTTTCTGTAAGTTTAGATTTCTAATTCTAAAAACAAAAGTATTATGAAATTCAATATATATAAATCTATTGCTGTTTGCTCGTTAGTAGCTCTTGCAGGATGTCACGATTTTGAGGAAATGAATACGAATCCTTATCAGCCGGGATATATTCCAGAAGCTACAGAAAATGTTAGTCCAAATGGGTATGATATTGATTATCAGCTTTCAGAGAAAGCATTGGCTTCTTTGAAAGAAAGAGAGTCCGGTATCGGAAGTACTCTTTATGGTTTCTTCTATGACGGGGCATGGGATAATTACCAAACAACAACGAACCTTACCCATGATATTTATGCTGGATATACTGGAAACAATGTAAGTGGTTTTTTAACACAAGCTCCTACTTATGCATATACAGAAGGTTGGTCTGCTAATCGTTGGAATCAATTTTATGATAAAAGAAGTAATGCTGAATATAGTGAGTTAATCAGGACATTTTGGTTCTGTGATAAAAATAAATATCATGCTGCTTTTTATATCAGCCGTATTTATTATGCATTCTTGTTGTCAATGCAGACTGATACTAATGGTGATATTCCTTTGGAATATTATATCAAGGGAGCTGCTCCTGTTAGTGAGCAAGTGTCATATACTAAACAGGAAGATGTATATGCTGCTATTTTCTATTTGTTGGATCAGGCTATCACAGAATTAAATAATAATAAGAGCAATAATTGGGACGGCTTAAATTCAACAAATGACATCTATTATGGTGGAGATGTGGATAAATGGATACGTTTCGCTAATACTCTTCGTTTACGTTTAGCTTTACGTATTTCGAATGTAAATCCAGAAGAAGCCAAAAAACAAGGTGAGGCAGCTTTAAATGGTGGTGTAATGCAAAGTCACGAAGACCGACTGGCTCTTATTCCTAAGTACCGCAATAATCCGTCTGAAAATCAAAATGTATTTGCAGAATTCTTTAGTTGGGGAAGTGGATCAACGGTTCTGCTTACAAAAGAGATGGAATGGGCGTTTAAAAATCAAGCTTTAAAAGAAGGTGCTGGTAATTTTACGGAGGAGTTTAATACAGAAGAAAGTAAATGTTATCTGGATCCACGTTGTGAAATGTTGTGGTTCCGTCCTTCTTCATACGCTGATTTGAATCAAGCAATTCCGGAGCAGTCAAAAAAATCTTTTAATGGAGTTAGAAACGGAGCTTTAAATATTGGAGGAAGTTACTTAACTACATATTCATCTGCTCGTTGTTGTGTTGCAGATGATGCAATGGATCCAACTCATGCGTGGTGGTATAAAGGCACGGAATATGTATGGATGGGTTATCCTGAAGCTTTATTTTTACAAGCTGAAGCTGCATTAAGAGGATGGAATGGAGGATCAATAGCTCAAGCTAAACAACTTTATTTAGATGGAGTTAAGGCTTCAATGGAATATTATCAAATTTCATCGTCTGATTATCAGCCTTATATTGATCACTTGAACGGTTTGTCTGCTTTTGATGGTACAGATAAAGAGGCAATTTTGGAACAGATTATTACGCAAAAATGGATTGCTGTATTCCCGAATGGAAACGAAGGATGGGCTGAAGTTCGCCGTACAGATTATCCACGTTATTTATTGGTTGTCGAAGGTGGAAATAACTCTGGTGGAGAAATATATGATACGAAACTAATTAAACGAATTAGTTATCCAGATAGAGAAGAAGAGAATCCGAACAGACCTGATATAACACAAGGTGATCGCGTTTGGTGGGATGTAGCCGATACAATGGATGACAACGGCAAATGGCAGACGCCGAGAAACATCAAATAACTACCTTTAATAAATGAATAGAGAAAGCCGTTTTAGCCTATTGGTGTTGGTTTTAAATACATTATATGGCTAAAACGGCTTTTTTAATCATTATTTTTCTTAACTTTAGTCACTGCGGGGTTGCAGTATCTTTTAGCTATTATAATAACATGAAAAATTCACTTTGGGCTTTTATTGGTTTGGCAGGTCTTACGTGGGCTTGTTCCAGTCCTGTGGCTCCCGTGGAAGAGGATTTGACGCAGTATGTAAATCCTTTTATTGGGACGGACTTTACCGGAAACACTTATCCGGGTGCACAAGTGCCTTTTGGCATGGTTCAACTAAGCCCGGACAACGGCCTTCCGGGGTGGGACAGAATCGCAGGCTATTACTATCCGGACAGTACCATTGCCGGATTTAGTCATACGCATCTTTCAGGAACAGGAGCAGGCGATTTGTACGATATTTCTTTTATGCCTGTAACCCTGCCATACGTAGAGGCAGAAGCTCCTCTAGGGGTACATTCCAAGTTTTCACATGAGAAGGAAAGTGCATCAGCGGGCTATTATCAGGTTTTTTTGGATGATTATGGAATCAATGTGGAATTGACGGCGACGGAGCGTTGTGGAATTCAACGCTATACTTTCCCGGAAGCAAAGTCGGCCATTATCCTGAACTTGAAAAAGGCAATGAACTGGGATGCTACTCAGGACAGCTATGTGGAGGTAGTAGACTCTGTGACTATCCGTGGATACCGTTTCTCGGATGGTTGGGCCAGAAAGCAGAAGGTGTTCTTCCAAACCCGTTTCTCTGTTCCTTTTGAGAATGTACAAATGGATACGACTCCTATTTTGAAGGACAATCTTCCTATGGGTACTGCATACATTGCCCGGTTTGATTTCTCGACGAAAAAGGATGAGCAGATAATTGTTTCTACTGCCATTTCGGGAGTGAGTATGGAAGGTGCCGCCAAGAATCTGCAGGCAGAAGTTCCTGAAAACGATTTTGAGAAGTACCGGTTACTGGCTAAGGAAACATGGAATAAGGAATTATCAAAGATAAAGGTAGAGTCGGAGGATAAGGATGACAAGACCGTGTTCTATACCGCACTTTATCACAGTATGCTTGCCCCTACTATTTATTCGGATGTAGACGGACAATATTACGGACCGGATCAGAAGATACATCAGGCAGAGAACTGGACCAATTACAGTACGTTCTCTCTTTGGGATACGTTCCGTGCCTCACATCCGCTGTTTACTTATACGCAGCCAGAACGGACCAATGATATGATTAAGTCATTCTTAGCATTCTATGAGCAGAATGGTCGTTTGCCGGTATGGAATTTCTATGGAAGTGAAACGGACATGATGATTGGTTACCACGCAGTACCAGTGATTGTGGATGCGTATTTGAAGGGCATCGGTGATTTTGATGCAGAAAAGGCATTGGAAGCTTGTGTCGCTACGGCGAATATTGATGAGTACAGAGATATTGGCTTTTATAAGCAAAAGGGATACATCCCTTATAATGTCACAGATGAATATAATTCCGAGAACTGGTCGTTGTCAAGAACACTGGAATATGCGTTCGATGATTTCTGTATCGCTGAAATGGCTGCCAAGATGGGACGGAAGGACATTGCGGATACTTTCTATGCCCGTTCGCAGAATTACCGGAATGTGTACAATCCGGCTATTTCTTTTATGCAGCCTAAAGATGATAAAGGTTATTTTATCAAAGATTTCCATGCCGAGGAATATACACCACATATTTGTGAAAGCAATGCATGGCATTATTTCTGGTCTGTACAGCATGATGTGGATGGTCTTGTCAGTCTGGTGGGAGGAAAGGAACGTTTTAGAGAGAAGCTTGACAGCATGTTTACGTATCACCCGACGGACGACCACGAATTGCCTATCTTTAGTACAGGTATGATTGGACAGTATGCACACGGAAATGAGCCGAGCCATCATGTGGCCTATCTGTATAATAAAGTCAATCAGCCTTGGAAAACGCAGCAATATGTGTCGCAGATTATGGATGAACTGTATCTGAACACCCCGGCTGGTTTGTGTGGAAATGAGGATTGCGGACAGATGTCGGCATGGTATGTGTTTAGTGCCATGGGTTTTTATCCTGTAAATCCTGTTTCAGGTGAATATGAAATTGGAAAGCCGAAATTTAAAAAGGTTGAATTGCAGCTGGCAAATGGTAAAGTATTTACTGTGGTTGCAAAGAATCTTGACAAGGAAAATAGGTACATACGTGCTGTGAAATTGAACGGTAAGGACTATCATCAGAGTTTTATTACGCATGAGCAGATTCTGTCGGGTGCAACATTGGAACTGGAGATGTGTAATGACTCTGGACATATATGGTATTAATTGAAAATCTTAAACTTGGAATTCGTTATGAAGAAATTAGCATTGTTAATTATGATAATGTGCTTTGCCCTTCACGGTAAAGCCACCAATTATGCAGATTATGTAAATCCGCTGATTGGTACTCAATCTACTTATGAGTTTTCTTCCGGAAATACGTATCCGGCTATTGCACGTCCGTGGGGTATGAACTTCTGGACTCCTCAGACCGGGAAAATGGGCAACGGATGGCAGTATATGTATACTGCGACTAAAATCAGAGGGTTTAAGCAGACCCATCAGCCCAGCCCGTGGATTAATGACTACGGTCAGTTTTCCATTATGCCGGTGGTAGGAGAGCCGGTGTTTGATGAAAACAAACGTGCCAGCTGGTTCTCACATAAAGGTGAAGAAGCAAAAGCATATTATTATAAGGTGTATCTGGCAGAGCATGATGTAGTGACAGAGCTGGTTCCGACTGAACGGGCTGCCCTGTTCCGCTTTACTTTTCCTGAAAATGAACATTCTTACGTAGTGATTGATGCGTTTGACAAGGGTTCTTATGTGAAGATTGATGCGGCAAATAACCGTATTATCGGTTATTCTACCAAAAACAGCGGTGGTGTGCCTGATAACTTCAAGAACTATTTTGTAATTGAATTTGACAAGCCTTTTACATACAAGGCTACAGTGGCCGACAGCTGTATCTCTGTAGGCAAAGCTGAACAGGAGGCAAATCATGCAGGAGCTATTATCGGTTTCGCTACTCGAAAAGGTGAAAAGGTACACGCCAGAGTGGCTTCTTCTTTCATCAGTCAGGCACAGGCTTTAGAGAATCTGAAGGAGTTGGGCAATGACAGTTTTGATGTGTTGGTAGAAAAAGGTAAAACAGCCTGGAATGAAGCGTTGGGTAGAATAGAGGTGGAAGGTGGTAATCTTGACCAGTATCGTATGTTCTATTCTTGCTTGTACCGTTCGCTGTTGTTCCCTCGCAAGTTCTATGAGATAGATGCCAACGGACAGGTAGTGCATTACAGTCCTTATAACGGACAGGTACTTCCGGGATACATGTACACAGATACGGGCTTTTGGGATACATTCAGATGTCTTTTCCCCTTGTTGAATTTAGCTTATCCGTCAGTTAATAAAGAGATACAGGAAGGTCTTGTCAATACTTACAAAGAAAGTGGATTCTTCCCTGAATGGGCCAGCCCCGGACACCGCGGATGTATGGTGGGCAACAATTCTGCGTCCGTGTTAGTAGATGCCTATATGAAAGGGGTAAAAGTGGACGACCTGAAGACATTGTATGAAGGATTGCTTCATGGAACAAAGAACGTGCATCCGGAAGTATCTTCTACGGGACGTTTGGGATATGAATATTATAATAAATTAGGTTACGTGCCTTGTGATGTGAAGATACACGAGAACGCAGCACGTACACTGGAATATGCGTATGATGACTGGTGTATCTATAAACTTGCTAAAGAACTGAAGCGCCCGAAAAAGGAAATCAAGCTTTTTGCAGAACGTGCCATGAACTATAAGAATCTGTTTGATTCGGAAACCAAACTGATGAGAGGCAAGAAGGAAAACGGTGAATTCATGAAGCCTTTCTCTCCGTTGAAATGGGGGGATGCCTTCACTGAAGGAAACAGCTGGCACTACACCTGGTCGGTATTCCATGACCCTCAGGGACTGATTGACCTGATGGGAGGGGACAAGGCCTTTGTGTCTATGCTTGATTCTGTCTTCTCTGTACCGCCTGTATTTGATGACAGCTATTATGGTTTTGTAATTCATGAGATTCGTGAAATGACCGTGATGAACATGGGTAACTATGCACATGGAAACCAGCCTATTCAGCACATGATTTATTTGTACAATTATGCCAAACAGCCGTGGAAAGCGCAGTACTGGTTGCGTCAGGTGATGAACAAGATGTACACACCGACTCCGGATGGATATTGTGGTGACGAGGACAATGGACAGACCTCTGCATGGTATGTATTTACAGCATTGGGATTCTATCCGGTATGTCCGGGAAGCAATGAATATGTGGTAGGTGCTCCTTTGTTTAAGAAAGCAACTATTCATCTGGAAAATGGAAAGGATGTAACGATTGAAGCTCCGTTGAACAGTGAGGAGAATTTGTACATTAAAGAGATGAAATTGAATGGGAAATCTTATACTCATAACTATTTTTCACATGAAGATTTGGTGAATGGAGCGAAAATACAAATAGAAATGAGTAACTTGCCGAACGAAAACAGAGGTATAGCTGCTGAAGATGCTCCTTACTCGTTTTCAGTGGATGAGAAATAAGAACCTTCATATATTAAATTTAAAACCATGAATAAGAAATCATTATTGTTTGTTCCGGTTTTGTCTTTGTGTCTGGCTTCTTGTGGAAGTAGCCAGAAAGGGCAGGAGATGGAAGATTTGACACAGTTTGTAGACCCTCGTATCGGTACTGGCGGACATGGACATGTGTTTTATGGAGCCAATGTGCCTTATGGATTTATTCAGCTGGGTCCGACAAGCATTCCTCAGTCATGGGACTGGGTATCGGGTTATCATGTATCAGACTCTACGGTGATAGGATTTCCGCATACGCATCTGAGCGGCACCGGCATAGGCGACTTGCATGACATCAATGTAATGCCGGTAGTAGGAGAAGTGACCTATTCAAGAGGAGATGCTTCGTCTTATGAGACGGGTCTGTGGTCTTACTCAGACCGTTCGAAAGAAGTTGTGACTCCGGGTTACTATCGTACTCATCTGTCAAGATACAATGTGGATGTAGAATTGACAGCTACCAAGCGTGTCGGCTTCCATAAATATACCTTCCTGGGAAATGAAAGTCCGGCCATTGTATTTGATATGGTAAACGGTGGCTGCTGGGATAAAACTACAGAAGCCGTGATACGGGTAGTAAACGATAGTACGGTGAGCGGTTATCGCTATTCAAAGGGATGGGCCGACGACCAGCGTGTATTTTTCCGTGCAGAATTCTCACGTAAGTTTGACAATGTAGAGTTTATTGTCAACGATTCTGTAAAGGAAGGTGATATGGCAAAAGGTGCACAGCTGTTTGCCAGAGTTAATTTCGCTGCGGGAAATCAGGAACCGGTGTATATGAAGGTGGCATTGTCTCCGACTTCAGAAGAAGGTGCACAACTGAATATGCAGACAGAGCTGAGTGGTTGGAACTTTGAGAAGACGATTGCAGATGCTAAGGCTGCTTGGAATAAGGAATTGAATAAGGTAAAAGTGTATACCACAGATGAGGCTTCAAAGAAGATTTTCTATACAAGTCTGTATCACACCTTATTTGCTCCATCTGAATTCTGTGATGTGAACGGTGATTATTATGGAGCCGATAAACAGATGCACAAGGGCGAAGGTTTTGTAAATTACACTACATTCTCACTGTGGGATACCTATCGTGCGGCACAGCCGTTGATGACAATTCTTCATCCTGAAAAGATGAGTGATATCATTAATACCATGCTTCACATCCATCAGCAGCAAGGAAAGCTTCCGGTATGGCATCTGATGGGGTGTGAAACCAACTGTATGGTAGGTAATCCGGGTGTACCGGTGGTGGCAGATGCCATTTTGAAGGACATCAAAGGCTTCGATACAGAATTGGCTTTCAAGGCACTGAAAGAATCTTCTATGTTGCCTGAACGTGGAATGGAACACCGTATTGAATACGGATTCATTCCAGCAGACAAGATGACGGAAGCTATTGCGTACGATATGGAATATGCTATTGCAGACTGGGCAGTGGCACAGGCAGCTCAGAAACTTGGCAAGCAGGAAGATTATGAATATTTCCTGAAACGTAGCAAGTCATATAAGAATTATTTTGATGCTTCTACGGGCTTCATGAGAGGAAAGATGCTCGACGGCTCTTGGCGTACTCCGTTTAGTCCTTATGCATCTTCTCACAGAGAAGACGACTATTGTGAAGGAAATGCATGGCAGTACACATGGCTGGTTCCTCACGATGTAGAAGGACTGGTGGAATGTTTCGGTAGTAAAGAGGCATTTGTGAACAAACTGGATTCTTTATTCCTGGCAAACGGTGATATGGGAGAAGCTTCTTCTCCGGATATTAGCGGATTGATTGGCCAGTATGCGCATGGTAATGAACCGAGTCATCATACAGTTTACTTGTACACACTTGTAGGTCAGCCTTGGAAGACAGCTGATAGAATCAAGGAGATTCTGCATACAATGTATACAGACCAGCCGGATGGTTTGTCAGGTAATGAGGATGTAGGACAGATGTCGGCTTGGTATATCCTTTCTTCTTTCGGATTCTATCAGGTAGAACCTGCCGGTGGCAAGTTTGTATTTGGTTATCCGAACTTTGATAAGGTAGAGATAACCGTTCCTGCTGGCAAATTCGTTATAGAACGTGAAAACAAAGGCCAACAGAACAATTACATACAAGGTATTGTCCTTAATGAAACTGAATATAAGAAACCCTGGATTGAATACGCTGATATTATGAAAGGCGGAGAATTGAAGTTCCTGATGGGAGATGAGCCGGTAGTATGGTATTAAAATGTAAGTCTGACTATATATTGGGAACCCGTCATCGAGCCTGTGGCTTGGTGGCGGGCTTTCTTTTATGTTAGCAGATTATTGCTATAATATATGTTTGTAATGGGTAAGGAAATGGGGGATAGCAATAAATAAAAAAGGTAAATATTCTTGTAATTCTTTTCGTAGTAATTTTAAAGCTTGTTGGATTCTGTAATCTACTGTTTTGGGGGAGACATTAAGTATATCAGCAATATCTTTATAGCTTTTTCCTTGGAAACGATGCATGATGAAGGCTTCTCGATAAGATGATGGAAGTGCATTAATTGCTTCTTTTAGTCGTTTTGATAATTCTTGAAAACGATAAAAACTTTCTTCTTCCATTAGTTGTTGCGTCGCTTCAAAAAATTTGGTATCAGCTGCATTTTTTATTTCATTTTCTTTGATTTGATTTATGGCCTTGTGATAAACGCTTTTAAGAAGGTATCCGCCTAATGAATTTTGAATATTAAGAGCTTGTCGATGTTCCCATAGCCACAATAAAGTATCACCAGCGATTTCTTCTGCATCTTCAATTGGTACAAAACGCGCACCGTATGCACATAATACCGAGTAGTATTTTCTGAAAATGCATTCAAAAGCTGTTAGGTCATTTTGCTGCAAACAACTTAGCAAGTAGATATCCTGGTTTAAGATTCTCATATTTACAAAGGTATATGAAAATATTAAGTTTGATATATTTTTTTTGTTTTTCTTTTTGTAATAATCTTGTTTTGGTTAATAGATATTAAAATTCGCGATAATGTTTAGGACTCCTTGGTTGAGGGCTGTCTTTTAAATAAAAAGAAAGTTTTAATGAAAGATAATAAATTTGATATAGAGGAACTGGTCATCCGTTATTGTGAAGGTAATGTTAGTGAAAGCGAAAAATGTGATGTGGAAAATTGGATGAGTGAATCAGAAGAAAATTCTGAGATGGTTCGTAAAATGTATACTTTGATTTTAGCAACAGATACTTCTCTTGTTTGTGATAAGATAGATGTAGATGCAGCTTGGATGCGTATGAAAGAATCTATTGATACTTGTGCTGCTGAAAGTAAGAAGAATAAGAAGAAGCGCGGCTGGATGTTATGGATGCAACGTGTTGCCGCGGTATTATTTCTTCCTTTATTGATAGGAACATATTTATTATATATAAATCAACAGAAAAGGGATACTTCTGTGGCTCAGGTATTGGAAATTCGTGCCACCTCGGGTATGACGGCTAAAACATACCTTCCAGATAGTACTTTGGTGTATTTAAATGCAGGTTCTGTTTTGCGGTATCCTTCAGAGTTTACGGGAAATAAACGTGAGGTTGAATTGATGGGAGAGGCTTATTTTGAAGTGGCAAAGGATCCTTCTCGTCGTTTTGTGATTGCTACTCCTCAACAAGCTAAAATAGAGGTACTTGGAACAAAGTTTAATTTGGAAACAATTGATAAGACGGAAGAAGTGATAACGACTTTGCTTGAGGGAAAGGTTCTTTTCTCTTATCAGAAAGGAAATCAGCCATGTTCTGTTGAAATGCTTCCTGGACAAAAGGTGGTTTATCACCGTGCATGTGGAAGTATCGAAATTCATAAAACAGACGGGATATCCGAGACAGCTTGGAAAGATGGTGAGATAATATTTAATAATACTCCTTTGAAAGAAGCATTGCATTTACTTGAAAAACATTATAATGTGGAGTTTATTGTAAAAAATCCGGCTTTTTACCAATATTCTTTTACAGGAACGTTTGCTAATCAGCGCCTGGAGCAGATAATGAAATATTTTCATATCTCATCGAGCATACATTGGAATTATATAGATACATATGGCACAAAGACTCAAATAGAACTTTATTGATAAAATTTCTACTTAAAACCTTAAATTATGGAGAATAACAAAATTTTTTGGAGGAAAGTTCCCTCTGTAACGAATCTATTATTGTGTGGGATGTTTATTCCTGTTGGAATATTGCATGCATCAGAAAGTTATGGTCAGCGTGTTATGATTGATTTAACAGCGGAGAATATGACTGTAAAAGAAGTCTTGGAGCAAATAGAGTCTCAATCAGACTTTGATTTCTTTTATAATAATGCTCATGTTGATTTAAATCGTCAGGTAACAGTTCCAGATGAGGGAGAGGAACTGTTTACTATTTTAGATAGTGTATTTGAGGGAACAGGGGTGAAGTATGTGGTGATGGATAAAAAAATAGTTCTTTCTACTGAAGCAGAAACGACACAATCTGTACAGCAGAAACAGAAAATCAGCGGTCGTGTGGTGGATGCTTCAGGAGAACCGATTATTGGAGCTACGATTAAGGAAAAAGGTACGTCTAATGGAACTATATCCGATTTTGATGGAAACTTTGTCTTGGAGGTTTCTCCTTCTTCTGTTCTTGAAATTTCATATATTGGATATCAGAGTCAGACTATAAAATCAGATGGAAGCCAACCTTTATCTATTACCTTAAAAGAAGATACACAAACTTTGGAAGAAGTTGTAGTAG
>JAHLFB010000249.1 GCA_018884025.1 Candidatus Phocaeicola faecipullorum | reverse complement strand
AAATAAGAAAGGCGTGAGGACTTGTCTGCTTCAATCATCAAAATCAGGCATCGCCAAACGCCTCGTAGAAATGAATAAAGAAACAATAAACCCACGCCGTTTGTGATATGTAAAAACAGTGTACAACATTGGCTGTACACATATACATATACAAAACAGATGAGCGTCATATTGTCTCTATCCCTCTACTAAAATTTGGCGATTTCGATTTTAGGATAAAGCAAAAAACGCTTTCTTATGTCATCACCAGACCATTTCTCCGGTCGGTGTATTGCAAAGATACATTTTTTGTTCAATATGACGCTCTTTTATGGGTTTAATTTTGAAAATTGGCTGAAAATGCTTTGAAAAACATTTGCAAATCATTTTCAAACGCTATTCAAACACTGTTTAAACGCTATTAAAATGCCGTTTAAACACCGCTAAGAAAGTGACACCATGCACAAAAACATATTCTTTATTCATTTCAAAAATATTTCTACTTCATATCAAATATCTATTCCGCCTATAAGTCCTCTAAATTCAGCATTATTAAATACAAAAAGGCGTGAGGACTTTTTTTCTACTCGTCAAGAAACAGGCATCGCCAAACACCTACAAGCAACAAGTGAAAACAGTAATCCCACGCCGTAAGGCTATATAAACGAATACAACTTTGGCTGTACACGGATATATATACAATACAGATGAGCGTCATGTTCCCCTTATCCTGCTTGTTTTTGAAATTGGCGATTTCGTTTCTTAAGATAAAAGTATAAAACGCACTATTTTATACAAAACCATTTCTCCGGCCTTGCTTCGCAAAGATAATGCAAACCAAGTGAAACACAAAGCGAAAACCAAGTTTTCAGACTTTTTATAATCAAGGTTCTGACTATCTTGCTACTAATACGTTTTAACTACATGACGCTCAACAATGGGATACCCACCTCTACAACAGTTATTTTCTGACTATCATTTAACAGTTTAACTTGCAATCCAAATCCTTTTCACACAAACTAATGTATTAAAGGCATAATAAATAAAGCCGGTCTGACTTTACGCTTATACTCTGACCACACACATAATTCATCGAAAGAAGATGATAACACATTTTGGTGACTTGTTTCATCTCTAAAACCATTCTCATACCACACACAGCATTCAACACCGCTTGATTTAAGTTGTCTTATAACAGATACCATATAATCTATATGCTTTATGTTTGATTCATCAAAGATTATATTGAATGACACCGTCCGCAATGGCATTCCAACCAAACAAGCTTCCTTCATAATGTCCTCTGCATCCATATCTGCAATCTCAGCATATTCGTACGATTTTGATATTTCTGAGAACAAATCGTTGTCCCAGGATGCAGACTTACCAATATATACACTCAAAGAATGTTTTCTAAATTCAAGTGATGTTAGTCTGTTTATACAATTCGTTGCGTACATGTTCAACTCCGACACCAAGGCACCTTCGGAAGCAAAATCCAACTCCGGCCTTTTCGTCTTACCACAGGATATTTCTATAATAATCATCAAAGCCCAGCCTAACCTGCGGAATGACCTCTTATTATCTGCAAAAGAATGATTCTTTTTTAATGTCACATCATGTTCATTTCTCTCCATTTCAGGTATTCTCAAATCCATTTCCATAAAGAATTCCGGACTTGGAGCACTTGTCATCTCTTTTTCCAACAAAGAGTAAACATCGTCAATGAATGCAGAAGAGAGTTTCACGGAGAATTTACCTCCAATCTGACCTGCCACTATTCCGAGTGCAAACGTATCACGCTGTTTCAAGAGTGACAACAAAACGCTGCATGCTTTATCCATATCTTCGGCAACACCATAACCAAGCATGTACATTTTCAAAAGACAATAAGAGGCAAACCTATGTCCTGACTCTGAAGCCTTGATGAAATAGTCCTCTGCGTTGCCTGATGTACCATTCTTTTGTTCCAGCAAAAACGTATCAACACCAGTATTATAGATTAACTCCGGAGAACATTTTGTTTTTTCTGATAGCATAACCATTTGTTTAATATTTTTACTAAAACTTATTGATTTTCATTAGTAACATATTTATATCATCTGTCCGAACAAGAGATGTTAAAATATCGAACCTTCCCATATCATTCGTTTCACAAAATATAAAATCATACATATATAAATACTACCAACTACGACGGTAGTCACATCATATTTAAGCTTCACCATCTTTTCACTCAAGGCTAACAATCCGTCCCTTATCAGCAATGGCAGTACTCCCAATATGATAATACCGATAAAAAACAATTCCAGCCAGTATGCCGACTGCACAGCCTCTACTATATGACCACTATCCGTATATACACCATAAACCATGAATAGCCATATTGCAATACTTATATATAATATGTACTTTCCTGATTTTTCTTTCTCCATAATAATATGACTTGTTATTAATAATTGTAATTTTACAGAAAATATTGTGCAAATATATTAATGAGGCTGATTTGTCGGATGATAAAAAAGCTTCATTATTTCAGAAAGTACTTTTTTGTATCAAAGCAACATTTTTTTGATACAAGAGAATATCTGACAATTTATTACGGAAGAAAGATTATGAATACAGAAAAGCAGGATTTACTGATATCATTGATAGACAATCAGATTTTCGAAGCGTCAGGCTCGGCCCTGGCTTCAAAGTTGGGTTACAAGGGAAGAATGTTCTTTTCACGACTCAGGGACGGGAAAATAAAGGAATCGACAGTAGTCAATTATTTAGAGAGGATATGCGAGGTGTTCAATCTTAATCCGGAAGATCTGGACGATATAAACAGAATGGTATGTGCCGGGAAATACCTTTACCGCAACCTTACTGAATACGAAATTACAGGCAAACCAGATATCGAAACAGCCGACAGGATTCTTGTCGCCCTGGTAAGACGAAACTACGATACACTGTCCGAGAGTTTCAAAAAGAACATAGCTCCATATATCGACGATTTATACAATAACGACCAGATGATATTCTTCGGAATGTCGATGATAGCATACATCAAATTGCTGGGCATAAACCCTTATTCGTCAGGCAGAAACGGCTTCATTTCGATGATGCATCACCTAATAGAACATATCTACTCAGTCCTACAAAAGGAAATGCCGGAAAATGCCGTTGCACAAAGGACTATGGTGGCATATCTCAGCGATGATGTTATCCGGAAAACACCGCAATGCTACTGGGGAATGCTTTACTATACAATACACATTCTTGGATTCTACTCCGACCCGGAGTACATAAACACGATACTTGAACTGGGAAAGATATTCGATGAATGGGGAGAAACAAGCTACTGGCATGAATATGGCAGAAAATACGGAAAGGGCGAAAAGCTGTTCTCTATGTACACCCACAGCATGAGGCTGAACTTCAGAGGTATGTATCTTTGCCAGGAGTTCACCGCCGGAAAGGACAATGAAACTTTCATCGAGGGAAACAACGTTTCTATCATATTCGACGATACTGACGAATATAGCGGAAGGGTTCAGGTGGAAAGCATATCCTGTCAGGATAAGTTCTTTATCTACAATGGCAGATATGAGATTAACGATGCATACGACGAGATAACTTTCCAATGGGATGATGAGGAAAGGGAGATGTTCTGTCTGCCGGAAAAGCTGAAGATGGTTTCTTTCAGTAAGCCTGAGGAAAAAGACGAACAGGTATGGACAAACATTGTCCGCAAGTTCGATGAAAACGGCTCGCAGGATATCTTCACCGACAAACTCATGGAAAAACTGGAAACTGAATACATGGACGACAGTTACGACATTCAGGACACCATCATAAGCCGACAGTGGTTCGCCATGGTTATAAAAACCGAAGACGGCATTAAGGAGTACAGGATTCCGACAGAAGCATACCCTTTTCTGAAACTCATCCGTATTTCCGACGATGTAATAATAAAGAAGAATACTACTACCGGCAATCTGCTCGTCAGCTGGCCTTGTATAGGATATGAGATTCCGATGTCGGAGTTCGAGGTATGTTCAGCAGCCGTTCAGTGAACGTTCACTGAACGGCTGCTGAACACCAGGTTTTAAATTTTCACACTTCACTCAAATCTTTCTCCCTGCACATGATGAAGAAATAATCCAACATAAACCGACCATTCTTCCTAACCAGCTCTTTACCGTATTCCAGTCCTTTAGTGCTATTCAAAGCTGCATCCTTCAGGTAGCCTCTATCAAGAAGTTCGCATGCTGTTTCGTATGGTATCAATTGGCTATTTGTCAAGAAATTAAATACATTCTTTTCTGCCTTTTCCTTATTATAATATGGATTGTCAGGCGAAGCGATACATTCACAATAATTACGCACAATAGAAAGTCCCTGATTTGGAGTAACACACAACATCAATATATCATTTCCAGTATCAGGAACTTTTAGACCGGGAACTGTTTTATATTTCATCTTATTAGAAATGAAATCGTTCATTTCTTCTTTCCCTTTCAGGAATACAAAGTGTTTTCCTTTTGTTGCCGCAACGAAATCATCGTATGCTGCCTTTTTGTTAACATTCGAGAATTCATTCTTAATACCATCAAGTTCCGGAATATCTTTAATGCTATAGATATTCATAATCCCATTGTGTTGCCAATACTTTCCAAACTTAAAAAGAGTTGATGTAACTACTGTATCTCCTGGTGTTAACTTTGGAGCGTTAAGTTCAATAGAATCTTTTGTTACTTTATAAGTTTTCTCCTTATCTGAAATCTCCTTGAACACATAATAATCATCAGTATCGTCCGTCACCAGATATAATGCTTCCATCCTGCTATCAACGTCCACATATGGTGCATCTACAGAATTCACAGTCTGTTCCTCAAGAAGAAGTTTCAGATATTCAGGGGCGGTAATGGAAAGAAGAGGTGTTCTGCCCGACAATACGGAATTTATCTTAAAGGTATATATCATCAAATCAATCGTACGGTCATCAAGATCATTACGCTTCTCAAATTCCTCCATCTGTTCGGGAAGGCTATCCAAATAACATTCATAACAGCCTATGTTGATATATGAATTAAAATAGAACCACTCCACTTTACTTCTGTATTCCATAAAATCATCCTCAGTCAACTCTGTGAAATCAAAGAAATCCTGAAGTCTTTCATTTACAGGAGCTGTCTCGAACTCCTCGTCAAAAATATCGTATATCTCATTTGCCAATGCCAGAATACCGATGTTTTCCGGATTATAAATTTTCTCCCCAAATTTATCTTTCTGAAAGCAATGCCACAAAATGAAGCGTATATCTTCCACGTTTATTTCGTCGGGATAATAATCTTCACCCGGTTCATAGAAAGGCAATCGGCTGCCATACCGTTTTTCGCACTGCGAAGTGAACACCTGCCAGACACCGGTCTGTGAAATAATATCTTCGAACCATCCGACAAGAAATATCGCCGTATTTTCGTAAACCTCATCTTCCGGCTCTATTTCCCCTCTCATTATGTCATAATAATATAACACCTTTATTATTTTGTTCACCAATTTACAATAATAATTGTCTGTAGCATCGGTTTTAGTGTATGGATGCATAGCCACCCATTCCTTGGGATAAATTGTTCTCATTTTATATATCAATTTTTAATTATATTCAAACTGCATACAAAGGCAAACATTCCAGTTGTCCCTGTTCCTTATAGGGCAACATAGAAAATCTGACCGCCTTCAAATCCGGATTCTTGACTAATAATGCTGTCAACGAATTTGCCCTTACATTTCCTTCAGCCTTTACCTCAATAGGTAATAATTTCGCATTATACTGTATTACAAAATCAAGTTCAAGCCTAGAATCATCTGTCTTATGATAATAAATCGGAGAGACACCATGACTTTTCATTTGCTGAAGAACATACTGTTCCGTCATTCCCCCTTTATATTCCACAAAAACATTGTTATTTATCAGCACTTGAACTGGTTCTGTATTAACCATTGCTCCTAACAGACCAACGTCAAGCATATAAAGTTTGAAACTACTTAAATCCTCATACACATCAAGCGGTAAAGCGGGTTTTGTACACTTGGGAACTTTATAGACCAATCCAGAATCAACCAGCCACTGAATAGCAATCTCAAAATCGTTTGCTCTTGCTCCTTTTCTCAATGCCCCATATATAAATTTCTTATTGTCTTTGAACAATTGCGATGGAATACTTTTCCATACCATGCGAATACGTGGAACTTGTTCCTTCGGGGCATGTTTAGATAAATCCAGTTCATAACCATTCAGAATCTCTTTCTGAATTCTTCTGACTTCAATTAGAGAATCTGATTCCACATATTTCTTTACCGCTTCAGGCATTCCTCCTACATAATAATACTGTCTAAGCAAATCAACCATTTTCTCATGAATCAGATTCATAGTCATATAATCACGATTGACGATAAGTTTAAAAACCTCTGTTTCTCCTTTCGCCAAAACAAATTCCTCAAAATTCATGGGATAAACATTTATTTCGTTTACTTTCCCTACGGGATACGAAACACCATTATGCAAAGATATACCTAATAAAGAACCGGCAACAGCAATATGATACTCCGGCGCTTCCTCGCAGAAATATTTCAGAGCTTCAAGAACTTCAGGCACATCCTGAACCTCGTCCAGAACTATCAGTGTATCTCCTGGAGTTATATCGACACCTGACAATGCACGTAAAGCTCGCAGTATCCTATTCACATCAAAGTCTTGAGTAAATATTTGCCTGACAATATCATTCTTACGACAAATAATATATGCCTCCTTTGCATATTCAGTCCTTGCGAATTCACGAAGAAGCCATGTCTTTCCTACCTGACGAGCACCATTTACAATTAATGGTTTTCTGTCAGAAAAGCTCTTCCATTCTATAAATTTCTGTAAAATAGCCCTTTGCATAGTATTTATACATTTTTCCGCACATAATTAGAGCACAAATATACATTTTTCCGCACATATTTCATACTATTGCATACATTTTTCTGCACATAATATAACTTCAGCGGCCGCCCAGTGAACACCCACTGAACGGCTGCCGAACCTCTTTCATACATAAAAACATCAATCTTCATTCAACTCCTCAAAAAATCCTTCTAGTCCGCCTTCTATCTGCTTGCTCCAGTCCTCTATCTGTTTTGAAAAGTCTTTCACGGCACTTTTGGCCATTTTTGCAAGGACTTTTCCTTTCATTTTACCTATCTCTTTAAGCTCCTCATCTGTATAATCATATTTAGACAGTTCCTCTTCTATTTTTTCATACTCGGAAGCTATATTCTCCCAGTCTTCGTCGGTAAATTCATCATATTTGTCTTCTACCTCTTCCACTAATGAAGACAGATGTTCTACCGGTGTCTTAGAGGTTTCACATGATGAAAAACCTAACGAAAAAACGATTGCTGCAAGAAATATATTAAACTTATTCATAATTACTGTTTTATTTGGTTTTTAACATACATAGGCATCTCCTTAGTTCCGACATTCTTAAGCGTTCCATCCTCCACAAAAACTTTCAGAGTCCGCCATGCTTTAGATTTGTTGAAGCCTGTCAGTTTCTCAAAATCCCTGCGGCGCATGAACTGATTTTCTGCAAAGTATCTGTCCATCTTGGCTATTATTTCTGTCAGTTCCATATTCCCGGAATGTCGAGAGTCGTCTGTTTCATGTTCAAACTGCACTGTTTCAAACATTTCCGAGAGTTCCTTGTCAGGAGTAAAACGGATACCTTTCACGCTGATATCCGACGCATTAACATATTCAGGATTTACGTCCGGCGCACATTTAAGACTTAGGCTGAAACGTCCGATACCCTCCAGATGGACAATATATCCATTGCTAAGGGCATTATACAGTTCCGTGTTCAATGCTGCAAGCACAGCTCTGACATCGGCTGCTGTAAGTGTACATTTCTGGTTTATACTTTCACTCAGGTTTCTTGTAGTCACAACGCCATTTGTAATGACTTTTGCATGGAGCCTGGAAGTAGTAACTCCCTCTTTTTCAGGATTAGTGTACAAATCAAATTTTATAGGCATGGTATTTTAATTTATATGGTTAATGTTATTTATTTTCAAACGCTTCGTCCAAGATAGCGTTACACGTACGTGTAACGCGTGTAACACGAACGTGAAACGGGCGCAACACGTACGTGTAACGAGCGTAACACGAACGTGTAACGGTAAATGTGACAAAAAAAATCGGAATAAAAAAGGAATCGCATAAGAAATAGATACGGACGCTGGATAATTAACAATTAATAACAAGAGGTAGAGGATTTTTTTTCATACCTTTGTTTTCCAGTATAGATCACACAATTTATTTTATGCAAAACAGTGACGGCATCATCATAATTCCTACTTACAATGAGAAGGAAAACATCGAGAATATAATACGTGCCGTGTTCGGACTGGAAAAGCTTTTCCACATACTGATTATAGAAGACAATTCTCCGGACGGAACAGCAGACATAGTAAAAAGACTTCAGAAGGAGTTTCCCGACAGGCTTTTCATGATAGAAAGAAAAGGCAAGCTGGGATTGGGAACTGCCTACATTGCAGGATTCAAATGGGCTATAGAAAAGAAGTATGACTACGTTTTTGAAATGGATGCCGACTTCAGCCATAATCCTAATGACTTGCCACGCCTGTACAAAGCCTGCCATGACGATGGCGGCGATGTGGCCATAGGTTCAAGATATATAAGCGGAGTGAACGTGGTTAACTGGCCTATGGGCAGAGTGCTTATGTCGTACTTTGCATCCAAGTATGTGAGATTTATAACAGGAATACCCGTACACGATACAACAGCCGGATTTAAGTGCTACAGGCGTGAAGTGCTTGAAACTATCGACCTTGACAAAATCCGTTTCAAGGGTTACGCATTCCAGATTGAAATGAAGTTCACAGCCTACAAGTGCGGATTCAAGATTATCGAAGTGCCTGTGATATTCATCAACCGCGAGCTTGGCACATCAAAGATGAATAGCAGTATATTCGGAGAAGCTGTCTTCGGAGTTATCAAACTTAAATTGGACAGCTGGTTCAAGAAATATCCTAAGAGAAAAAGTTGTTAGTTTTTAGTTTTTAGTTTTTAGAAGATGAAAAGAATTTGGATAAAGAATGCCGTAATCGTTAACGAGGGCAGACAATTCAAAGGCTCAGTTGTAACTGAAGATGAAACAATATACAGAATAATTGAAGGTGATGCTGCGCCTGAATGTGATATTAACGAAACCATTGATGCAGAAGGTTGTTTTCTGTTGCCGGGAGTGATAGACGACCATGTGCATTTCCGTGACCCAGGACTGACTCACAAGGCAGATATGGCTACAGAAACTGCCGCAGCTGCTGCCGGCGGTGTGACTTCGTTTATGGATATGCCTAACTGCAATCCGCAGACTACTACCATCGAGGCCCTGGAAAACAAATTTGCCGATGCTGCTACCAAATGCGTGGTGAACTATTCGTTCTATTTCGGAGCGACAAACAATAATGCCGACCAACTGAAAAACCTGGATAAGACTCATGTCTGCGGTGTGAAACTGTTCATGGGTGCAAGTACGGGCAACATGCTCGTTGACCGCATGGAAGCATTGAAGAAGATTTTCTCTGAAGCTGGAATGCTGATTGCCACACACTGCGAAGACCAGACTGTAATAAGCCGTAATACTGCCGAGGTAAAAGAAAAATATGGCGAAGATGCCGATATATCACTTCATCCTGTTATCCGCAGCGAGGAGGCTTGCTACAATTCTTCATCACTTGCGGTAAAGCTGGCTAAAGAAACAGGCGCGCGTCTTCACATACTGCATGTAAGCACGGCAAAAGAACTTGAGCTGTTTGAAGACAAACCTTTGTCTGAAAAAAGAATCACTTCCGAGGCGTGTGTATCGCATCTGATGTTCTGCGATGAGGATTACAAGACACTCGGAGCACGAATAAAATGCAATCCGAGTATAAAAACCCGCGCAGACCGTGACGCACTGAGAAAGGCATTAAGTACAAACCTGATTGACGTAATCGGAACCGACCATGCTCCTCACCTGCTTTCAGAAAAACGTGGCGGGGCACTGAAAGCCGTTTCCGGTATGCCTAGTCTGCAATTCTCGTTAGTTAGCATCTACGAGTTGGTTAAGGAAGGCATATTGTCAATAGAACAGCTTGTACAGAAAATGTGTCATGCTCCGGCAGAACTTTATCAGATTAAGGACAGAGGATTTATCCGCGAAGGTTACAAAGCCGATTTGGTAATTCTCAACCCTGACCATGAATGGACTGTCACAGCGGACTGCATAAAAAGCCGTTGCGGATGGAGTCCTATGGAAGGAAGAAACTTCCATGCCAAAGTGGAGAAGACTCTGGTAAACGGAACTGTGGTTTACGAAAATGATACAGTAAATACTGCACACAGAGGCGAGGCACTGGTATTTAACAGATGATTTATAAAATCAGTTGTTAGTTATTAGTTGTTAGTTGTTAGTTATTAGTTGTTAGTTGTTGGTTATTAGTTGTTTATTATTAGTTCCATCCGAATGGCTCTAACAATTAAGAACTAACAACTTCCAATTCTAAATTCTTAATTTTTAATTCTTAATTCAGATAATGCATACAGACATCACCGTAAAGGAATATGACATACACGAACTGGCCGAATACATAAACTGGATTTACTTCTTCCATGCATGGGGATTTCAACCCAAATACTCGTCGATAGCCGACATACATGGCTGCGATGGTTGCCGTGCTATGTGGCTTGTATCCTTCAAGGAAGAGGAAAGACCGAAAGCATCCGAGGCAATGCAACTGCATAAAGAGGCTATGAGAATGTTAAACAGTCTCGACGGACGTTTCAAGGTGTATGCCATGTATCGCCTTATGGATGCCAATTCAGACGGAGACAACATCATAATGGAAGGAAAGACATTCCCGCTGTTAAGGCAGCAGACAAGGGTTAATGATTCCGACCCTTTCCTGTGTCTAAGCGATTTCGTAAGACCTGCTGATTCGGGAATAAAGGACACCGTAGGATGTTTTGCCACGACAATAGATCCGGAAATGGAGAAAGAGTTCGAGGATGACGACTACAAACACATGCTATGCAAGACTTTGGCTGAAAGACTGGCAGAAGCAGCTGCTGAAAAAATTCATGAAACAATCAGAAAATCTGTCTGGGGATATGCTCCTGACGAAAATCTGAGCGTTAAGGAACTGCTCAACGAAAAATATTGCGGCATACGTCCGGCAGTAGGTTATCCGTCACTTCCCGATATTTCGGTGAACTTTCTGCTTGATGAATTGTTGGATATGAAACGTATAGGAATAACCCTAACAGAAAACGGGATGATGCATCCGCATGCATCTGTAAGCGGACTTATGTTCGCCCATCCTAAGTCCATATATTTCAGTATTGGCAAAATAGATGAGGCACAGCTTGCCGATTATGCAGGGAGACGCGGCAAGACTGTTGATGAGATGAGAAAGTATCTGAGGGCGAATATTTAAAAGTTTATAGTTGTTAGTTATATCCGCATTATTCTAACAACCAAGAACTAAAAACTAACAACTCCCAATTATTGAAACTTTAATTTTTAATTATTAATTACCCTAATGATATTGCTTAGAGTTACAATATTTTTCCTCGTGATGCTGTTGCTGCCGGACTGGTACATACATCGCATATATATAAAAGGTAAAAACAACAGACTGTACGGCAGATTGCTTTGGTGGCCAACAATAGCATTGTTGGTGCTGTTGGCCGGTTCAATAGTCTTTCATGATTATGTACACAACTATTTCGGCATATACCTTATCATCGCCTTGTGTTTCTGCATTCCTAAACTGACATTCATGTTTTTCAGTCTGTTGTTTAGGGGCATAAACAAACTGACTGGATTACATTTACCGCATGCCACTATTTCAACACTTCCAGCATTGGCTATGTTGGGATATATACTCTTCGGCGCAATAAAGGGTAAAGAGAATTTCAAGGTCAGGGAAGTAACATTCTATTCGGAAAACCTGCCGGAAACATTCGACGGATACAGGATACTGCAAATATCTGATATACATTCCGGAAGCTGGAAAGGCAATCGCGGAGCATTGGAAAAGGCGATGGACATATGTAATCTGCAAAAGGCTGACTTAGCTTTGTTTACCGGCGATCTGGTAAACAGCCGGGCTGACGAACTTCTTGAATTTACAGATGTGTTTGCCAGACTGAAAGCAACAGACGGAGTATATTCAGTATTGGGTAACCACGACTACGGAACATACGTGAAATGGAATTCCGAAGCTGACAGACTTGCCAATATAGATTCGCTCATAGTGCGAGAGAACCGGATGGGATGGAAAATGCTTAACAACAGTCATACTATAATAAGGAAGGGCAATGACTCAATTGCAGTAATAGGTGTTGAGAACAGCGGACGTCCGCCATTTCCTGACTATGCGCGTCTGAAAGATGCTTCAAAAGGCACAGAAGGAATGTTTCAGATACTCATGAGCCACGACCCTACCCACTGGAGAAGAGAGGTACTGCCGGATACGGACATAGAACTGACACTGTCAGGACATACACACGACATGCAGATTACCTTTTTCGGCTTTTCCGTTTCGTCGTTCATATATCCTGAGCATAACGGGATGTATATGGAAGGCAACAGAGGGCTTTACGTAAATATAGGATTGGGGCACGTTCTGTTTCCTATGCGTCTTGGAGCTTGGCCTGAAATAACGATTATCACACTAAAGAAAAAATAACAAAAAATTTTTATTATGAGATTTTTATACATTATTTACCAAATTTGTATTGCGTTGCCAATATTCCTAGTCACTACCATTCTTACAGCTATAATAACCGTTGTAGGCTGCAGATTCGGGAATGGACATTTTTGGGGATATTACCCTGGAAAATTATGGTCGCAAATAACATGTTACACCCTACTACTGCCAATAAAGGTAAAAGGACATGAAAACATCGACAAGAAACAGTCGTACGTATTTGTAGCAAACCATCAGGGTTCTTTCGACATATTCCTGATATACGGTTTCCTGGGAAGAAACTTTAAATGGATGATGAAGAAAAGCCTGAGAAAAATACCGTTTGTAGGAAAAGCCTGCGAATCGGCTGGATTTATATTCGTTGACAAATCCGGTCCGAGAAAGATACACGAAACAATAGAACAGGCATTCCATGTACTGAAAGACGGTACTTCACTTGTTGTATTCCCCGAAGGTGCAAGAACTTTTACCGGACACATGGGGATTTTCAGAAAAGGAGCATTCCAGCTGGCAGACGAGCTTCAGCTTCCTGTAGTTCCGCTGACCATTGACGGTTCGTTCAATATTCTGCCACGTACCGGCAAAATCCTTTCATGGCATCCTATGAAACTTACTATTCACAAACCTATATTCCCTAAATGCAAAGGTCCTGAAAATATCAAGGAACTGATGGAAGAATCATACAAGGTAATAGAAAGTGCGTTACCGGATGAATATAAGGGAAAAGTTGATAATCCAGACCAATAAAACATAAACACAAAAAAACAGCTCCGGCATATTGGAATTAGTGTCCTATGCCGGAGCTGTTTTTGTTTATTATATCAATCTGAATTGATTACCATTCTACAAATTTACCACGCGCTCTGCGTTCTGCAAGAATTTCTTTCAGACGTTTATTCTTCTCCTTAGCTATGTATTTACGACCGAAGATGTTAGGAATGGCAACTCCAAGAGAAATACATAATATAACCATACCAGAAGTAATACCGCTCTGCATAGCCTTCATCAATACTGAAATCTGTTCAGGCGATTCCACATTCATATTGATGATACCGAAAAGCATACGGTACATAAGCACTCCAGGAATCATTGGAATAACAGAAGGAATAGTCAACACGTGGTTCGGACAGTGGAACCAGTGTACAGCCTTAATAGCTATAAGGCTTACCAATACAGAACCGGCAAACGAGCCGATTACAAGTCCCATATCAAGACCTATATTGTCTGTGCTTGGACCGAGGTTCACAAAGTTACGTGTACAAACAGCTATTATACCTCCTATAGCAACAACCCACAACAGACGGCGCGGTATATTGAATATCATAGAGAATCCCATTGCTGAGATAGCAGCTGCTATGGCATATTCAATATAATTGTGGTGAGGAACCATACTGATGGTCGGGAAGAAATTTTCAATATGACATATCTTAACAGCAAAGGCAATACCGAAAGCCATGGCAGAAACCATAAGCAGTGTATTGACCGCACGCACAATACCTACCTGAATATAATTGTCTAGCATATCATCAACAAAGTTTATCAACGGTACTCCAGGTACAATGAACAATGCACACGCCAAAAGCGGATGCCATGGAGTAGAAGTCCATGAAGCAGGCAATAATGTAGATGCCCATGCCAGCATGGTTGATATGAAGGCCGCAATGGCTATACCCATGTAATGATTTAAACCTGACTCATTACATTTTGCACGTACTCTCATTCCGATAATGGCAGCGATAGACGCATAAAGGAAAGCAACCCAGTCGCAACCGAACTGAATACAGAATCCACCGCAGGCAAATCCGGCACCGATGGCAACCTGCCATGGAGTGTAATTACGCTTGCGTTTACGGATTTCTTCCAGTTCCGCCTCGTATTGGTCTAGGGTGTAGTCATTCTCAATGGCACGCCATGACAATTTACTTACAGCAGATATGGCAGTCATGTTCACTCCATGACCATCTATCCTCTGGAATTTTGTAAATGAATAGTCACCATCGCTCACATTCACCATAAGCATGGTAAAGCTGACGTTAATGTGAAGTTTTTCTTCCGGAATACCCAGGAAAGCGGCAGTACGCTTCATATTCCTCACTACACGGTTAGTGTCGGCAAGGCTTTCAACCAAAAGTTTTCCGGTGCGTAGAAGTAAATCTACTCGTCGATGAAGCAGCAGTTCATCATGCACTTTTTCTGTCGTCTGAAGATGTTCCATATAGTCAAGTTTTGTTTTCGGCTGCAAAGGTATTAATAATTCCTATTTTATGCGTATCTTTGCAACGCAATATTTATACAAAAAAATACTCATTATTAGGAACAAACAGGAAAAATCACATTTATAATTCCACATAATTGTGGAAAAAATCCACACAGAAAAAGATGTATAGACATATAATCACCACGCAAATCACTAATTTTCAATATAATACAAGAACAAAAACTAAATGGCACACCTATTGCTTTTAGTTTACCGGCATCTAAAATATTAACAGATAAGTATATGAAACGATTTTTAACAAAGAGAGACTTGAAGTTCAAGAAGAAACAAGCCATTTACGCATGCATCTGCATTATCTTAGTAGTAGGTCTTTATTTTATCTTCAACAGGAAAGAAAAACCTGTCGTCGAAAGACCTATAGTATGTGTGCAACCTGTCGTACAGGAGAATGTTGAAATCTATGGAGATTATGTAGGACGAATCAGAGCGCAACTTTTTGTTGAAGTCAGAGCCAGAGTGGAAGGCTTCCTGGAAAGAATGCACTTTGAAGAAGGTAGTTACGTTAAAAAAGATCAGGTACTTTTTGTCATCAATCAGGACCAATACCGCGCAAAAGCAGACAAGGCCAGAGCACAATTAAAGAAAGACGAGGCTACGGCTCTGAAAGCCAAACGTGATTTGGACCGTATCCGCCCACTTTATGAGCAGAACGCTGCCAGCCAGCTGGATCTGGACAATGCCATTGCAGCGTACGAAACGGCAGAGGCTAGTGTAGGTATGAGCAAGGCTGACCTTGAACAGGCCGAACAGGAACTGGGATATACCATCGTACGCTCCCCTATTTCAGGACATATAAGTGAAAGACTTGTTGACCCGGGAACACTGGTAGGAACAGGAGGCAAATCACTGCTTGCCACAATTGTAAAGAGTGACACCGTAAACGTGGATTTCAGCATGACAGCCCTTGACTATCTTAAAAGCAAGGAAAGAAACGTTACATTCGGTCAGAAAGATACTACACGTACATGGAAACAAACTGTAACGGTTACACTGCCGGACAATACCGTATATGAGCATAAAGGTCTGGTGGATTTCGCGGCTCCGCAGGTTAATCCAAAGACAGGTACATTCCAGGTAAGAGCTGAACTTCCAAATCCCGAACATGTACTTCTTCCGGGACAGTTTACAAGCGTAAAAGTACTTCTCGACGTAAGAGAGAATGCTACAGTTATTCCAAAGAAATCACTTATCATCGAAAAAGGCGGATCATACGTATTCGTGATGCGACGCGACTCCGTAGCAGAAAGACGATTCATCGAGATAGGTCCGGAATTCAAGAATGATGTTGTAGTGGAAAGAGGTCTGGCACCGGGAGAAATGATTGTGACAGAAGGTTACCACAAGCTGACACCGGGAGTGAAAGTACAGGTTGCTCCTGAAGATATAAGCCAGGAGGAAAACAAGGCTGACAATGACAGCAGCACTACAAGCAAGTGAAATTAACACAGAGGTAAACTAACCAAGCTACACATTTATGAAAGTAAGTTTCTTTATAGACAGACCGGTATTCTCGGCTGTCATCTCAATACTTATTGTCATAGTAGGTATCATAGGATTGATGATGCTTCCTATAGACCAATACCCACAGATTACTCCGCCTGTGGTTAAAATCAGTGCCTCATATCCTGGTGCGAGTGCAGTAACTGTTTCTCAGGCTGTGGCAACTCCTATCGAGCAGGAACTTAATGGTACTCCGGGAATGCTTTATATGGAATCAAACAGTTCTAATACAGGTAGTTTCTCGGCTACTGTCACTTTCGACATTTCCGCCGACCCTGATATGGCATCCGTTGAAATACAGAACCGTGTGAAACTGGCTGAATCAAGACTTCCGGCGGAAGTTGTTCAGAACGGTATCGAAGTGGAGAAACAGGCTGCCAGCCAGCTTATGACCCTTACATTAGTATCTGACGACCCTAAGTTTGACGAAATCTATCTTAGTAACTTTGCCACACTTTACGTTCTGGACCTTCTACGCCGTATTCCCGGAGTAGGTAGAGTTTCAAACATCGGTAGCCGCTATTATGCTATGCAGATTTGGGTTGACCCGGCAAAACTCGCGAACTACGGACTGACAGTACAAGATTTGCAAAGTGCCCTGAAAGACCAGAACCGTGAATCGGCGGCAGGAGTTTTAGGACAGCAACCTATGTCTAGCGGTATAGATATCACTGTACCTATCACAGCACAGGGACGTCTTTCCTCAGCATCACAATTCGAAGAAATAGTTCTTAGAGCTAATCCTGACGGTTCTCTCATCAGAATGAAAGATGTGGCGAGAGTTTCTCTCGAAGCCTCATCATATAGTACTGAAAGTGGTATAAACGGCGGAAATGCGGCTGTACTAGGTATCTATATGCTTCCGGGAGCAAATGCGATGGAAGTAGCGGAAAATGTTAAAAAAGCAATGGAAGAAATAAGCCAGACATTCCCTGAAGGTCTGGAATACAATTTCCCATTCGATATGACAGACTATATTTCGCAGTCAATACACGAAGTTTACAAAACACTGTTCGAAGCATTGTTTCTGGTTATTATTGTGGTATTCCTGTCATTACAAAGTTGGAGGGCTACCCTTATTCCGGTTGTGGCTGTTCCAATATCATTAATCGGAACCTTCGGATTCATGCTGATATTCGGATTCTCGCTAAACATACTTACATTGCTGGGATTGGTACTTGCCATAGGTATAGTGGTGGACGATGCCATAGTGGTGGTAGAAAATGTCGAACGTATAATGGATGAAGAAAAACTCAGTCCTTACGAGGCAACGAAAAAAGCGATGGAAGGGCTGGCCGGTGCCGTCATAGCCACATCACTTGTACTTGCGGCCGTATTCGTACCTGTTAGTTTCCTCTCTGGTATTACGGGACAATTATACAGGCAGTTTACTGTAACAATTGTAGTATCAGTTCTTATCTCTACCGTTGTAGCACTGACTCTGAGCCCTGTAATGTGTTCACTCATACTTAAACCTACAGATCCCAATAAGCCTAAAAACAGAGTATTCAACTGGATAAACAAATGGTTGGGAATTGGTAATAACCAATACGTAAAATATATAAAACGTGTAATCAAGAATCCTCGCCGTGTTATGGTTGGATTTGGTATGGTTCTCATATTTATATATGTATTCCACAGATTAGTTCCAACAAGCTTCCTTCCGGTAGAAGACCAGGGATATTTCACTGTAGAGCTTGAATTGCCTGAAACTGCTACACTTGAACGTACACGTAAGGTTACAGAGAGAGCTATTGACTTCATAATGAAAGATCCTGCTGTTGAGTATGTACAAAATGTTACAGGTAGCAGTCCACGTGTCGGCACAAGCCAGGCAAGAAGCCAGCTAACAGTCATCTTGAAAGAGTGGAAAGAACGTGACAATACTACCATAGACGAGGTAATGGATAGAGTACAAAAAGAACTGGAAACTTATCCGGAAAGCAAGGTATTCCTTTCTACTCCACCGGTAATTCCAGGACTTGGTACAGCCGGAGGTTTTGAAATGCAGCTTGAAGCAAGAGGTGAAGCTACATACGACGATCTTGTACGTGCTACAGACACCCTGATGCATTATGCTTCAATGCATAAAGAAATTGCAGGTCTGTCATCATCACTGCAGGCTGAAATTCCTCAGTTGTATTTCGATGTTGACCGCGACAAGGTGAAACTATCAGGAGTGCCAATGGCAGATGTATTCTCTACAATGAAGACCTACACAGGTTCGGTTTATGTGAACGACTTCAACATGTTCAACCGTATCTACCGTGTATATATCCAGGCTGAAGCTCCTTATCGCCAGCAGAGAGAAAATATTGGTCTGTTCTTCGTTAAAGGCTCAGCAGGCGACATGATTCCGCTTACTGCACTTGGAACAACAGATTATACCACAGGACCTGGTAGTATAAAACGTTTCAATATGTTCAACACATCTGTTATACGTGGTACAACAGCCAACGGTGCCAGCTCTGGTCAGGTAATGGAAATTCTGGAACAGATAGCACACGACAAATTACCAGACAACATTGGAGTGGAATGGAGCGGTCTGTCATATCAGGAAAAACAGGCCGGCGGACAGACTGGTATAATTCTTACATTGGTATTCCTGTTCGTATTCCTGTTCCTTGCAGCTCTTTATGAAAGCTGGACAGTGCCTATCGCAGTATTGATTTCACTTCCGGTTGCAGTGCTCGGAGCATACGCCGGAGTAACATTATGCGGACTTGAAAACGATACCTACTTCCAGATTGGTCTTGTAATGCTTATCGGTCTTGCCGCAAAGAATGCCATCCTTATCGTGGAATTTGCTAAAGACGAGGTTGATAAAGGCAGGGATGTGGTAGAATCAGCCATACATGCGGCACAATTACGTTTCCGCCCTATCCTTATGACATCACTGGCATTCATCCTTGGTATGCTTCCTATGGTATTGGCTACAGGTCCGGGATCAGCGAGCCGACAGGCAATCGGTACAGGAGTATTCTTCGGAATGATTATAGCCGTTACAGTAGGTATAGTGCTTGTTCCTTTCTTCTTCGTAATGATATACAAGGCAACAGGCAAAATGAAACAGAAACGTATCAACATAAAGAAAGCATAACATATGAAACATATAGCATCTATATTTAGAATGACATTCATATTCCTGATGGCTTCCACTATTGGTGGTTGCCAATTAGGAAAGCACTATACACGTCCTCAGATTGAGATGCCTGAAGTGCTTGACAGCATGAGCATGGACAGTACATCTATGGGTGATTTCCCTTGGGAAGAACTTTATACGGATACTACACTGCAGGCTTTAATAAGAAAAACACTTGAATATAACAAGGATATGCTTATAGCCGGTGCACGTATCAAAGAACTGGCCGCAATGAAGCGCATCGACTGGGCTAACATGTTTCCGGCTATAACAAACAAAATATATGCTGAGAACGAAAAAGAAAATTATGGTGGTAACAATCCCTCACTTGACAATGAGTTTGATATAAAATTAGGGGTTTCATGGGAGCTTGATTTGTGGGGTAACCTACGTTGGGCACGTGACAAGAGTATGGCTGATTTTATGGGGTCTATAGAAAATCAGCGCGCTCTGAAAATGAGCCTTATAGCACAAATGGCACAATCATATTTCGAGTTGGTAGCATTGGACAACGAGTTAGCCATAGTACGAAAGACTGTTGATGCCAGACGTGAAAGTCTGTATCTTGCCAGAATCAGATATGAAGGTGGATTAACAAACGAGACAGCGTTCAGACAAGCTCAGGTGGAATTGGCAAGAACAGCTACTTTAGTTCCAGACCTGGAGAAGAAAATATCATTAAAAGAAAACGAGATAGCTTTCCTGACAGGTGAATATCCACATCATATAAACCGCTCGGTGCTGCCTGAAGATGTGTTGTTGCCGACCACCCTACCTGTAGGTTTACCGTCAAGTCTTCTGGAAAGACGTCCGGATGTAAGACAAGCGGAACAGTCTCTCATAGCAGCTAATGCTGCCGTTGGAATGGCATTCACAAATATGTTTCCAAGACTGACTTTGACAGCATCATACGGAGCAGAAAGTGAAGAATTAAAAGATATTTTCAAATCTCCGCATCATCTTATTGCCGGTTCGCTCATTACTCCAATATTTAATTTCGGCAAGAACCGCGCAGCGCTGAAAGCCAAGAAAGCCGCATACGAGCAGGCTACATATGCCTATGAGAAAGCAGTGCTAAACGCATTCAAGGATGCAAGAAACGCTATCGTGGAATTCAACAAGACACGTGATATATACGAAACCAGATTAAGACTGGAGCAGGCTTCGAAAAGTGCTCTTGACCTTGCCGAACTGCAATATATCAACGGTGTTATCGGATATATCGATTTGCTGGACGCACAGCGTGGTTATCTGGATGCGCAGATTGGATTAAGTAATGCCATACGCGACAAGCAGATTACTCTTGTAAATCTATACAAGGCTCTTGGCGGCGGATGGTCACAAGGGACCAAATAAATAGATAAAAGAGTCAACCTATTTTAGGCTAGGAGATATTTAGAAACCGTTCAGGCGGTGTTCAGAGAACGTTTAGTGAACGTTCATTGAACACCGCCTGAATGTTTTCCAAATGATTATTAAACAGTCTTTAATTGAAGAATTTTATTCCGATAAATATAGTTCTCGGCTGTGTAGGGCCATAAAAATATTTTGAATCACGTCCTATGCCTTTGTCCAAATCCTTCTGGAAAGCATTGAACATATTGTTCACACCACCACTCAACTGAAGTTTCAGATGGTCGTTCAATACAAAAGTGTAGTTAAGTTTCAAGTTCAGTTCCATAAAATCCGGAGTTTTTTCAAGAACATCTTTCTCTATATAACCGGCAAAGTGAGGAACCAGCATACGTCCTGTATATACTCCCGACAATGAGAAATCAAAATTTTTGTTCTTGAACGGAGCCGAAGTAAACGTAAAGTAACCATAAAGGTCAGGAGTACGCGTCATCTTCTTTGTAGGTACCACATCTGCATCCTCACTCCAATAAACAGCCTCTGTATATCTGCTTTGCTGCGCAGTAAAACCTAACTGTAACTGGGCATCCCTGCCATGAGCAATCTTATAGTCGATATTTGCTCCATATACCCTTGCTCCACGTCCGTTGCAGCGTTCCTGTATGGTAGTTCCAGGCTGATCGCCCTCACCTATATTTTTAAGATAGAATACATCGTCAAGCATTGTATAGAAGCCTTCCACCAAAAGATTTGACTGGAAATGACCGAACGAAGCACTCCAGTCCACCGAACCACTGAAACTGTTTGAACGCTCAGGCTTCAATCCTTCAGCCAGACGGATTATCATGGCCTCACCACCTACGGCAGCTACGTGAAGATCTTCATCGTATGCCTGTGGAGCACGGAAACCTGTTGACCATGTCAAACGTCCCTGTACATTATCCGATGGTTTCCATAAGGCATTCACACGCGGACTGAATATCACATTATCCACAAGATTATGCTTGTCAAGACGGAATCCGGCCAACAAAGTGAACTTGTCCATTTTCCACTCGTTCTGGGCGTATGCGCTGGCCACCTTCACATCCTGCTTCAAATCGCGGTTATATCCTGCCATGATGTCATGCAAAGCGTTATACTGATATTCCAGACCACCGGTGAAAGTAGCCGGAGAGAAGAGACACTTATCCATATTGCCTACATACATTGCTCCACCTACGGCTGTAAGGTCGTCAGTCGTTCCGTATGCCTTTCCCGGATCATCAAGTTCCTGAGTCCCATAATAGCTGTTTCTATCTATATGTTGTACAGAACCGTAAACAGATAGTTTATGACGATACTCCTTAAAAAACACGTCGTATGTCAGACCACCGCTGTTTATTATATGCTTTGTCTGCTCACAGATATCTGCCTCATGAGGCTGAAGGTCAAAATTACTACCACCCCGTCTGAATTCATTTGTAGTATGATATTCCAGACTGATACGGCTGAAATGAGTCGGGCGGTAATAAGCTCTGAGTCCGAAGGTATTCATATTCAGTTTACCCAGTTCCGAGAAACCGTCGCCATCTGCGTCGTACGGATTTCTGTTTCTGTAAGACTGATACAATGCTATACCATATGTATTATCTGAAGATACAAGAGAGGCATTCGCTCCCATATACTGTTCCCAAGATTTTCCTCCTAAATTGGACATATTTGTAGAAACCTGGAAAGAATTGTTCACCGGATCTTTGGTTATGATATTGATAGTACCACCGACAGCATTTGCACCGAAAAGAGCTGAGCCACCGCCACGCACTACCTCTACTCTCTCAATCATATTCACAGGAATCTGCTCAAGACCATACACCCCCGACAATGCACTCATCACCGGACGGCTATTGATAAGTATCTGCGAGTATGGACCTTCAAGACCATTTATACGCACCTGAGGGAAACCGCAGTTCTGACAATTGTTCTCCACGCGCAAGCCCGACTGATAGTTAAGCGACTTGGCCAAATCGGTAGAGTTAACCATTTCAAACAGCTTATTGTTCATCACATTCACCACCACTGGAGCAAGCTTTCTGCTTGTCTCATTTCTGTTGGCAGACACCACGACTTCATCTGTCATGATAGTTTCTTCCGAGAGGACAAAATGTACATCTACAGTATATTCGTCACTTACATTCACCTCCTTAGTCTGCTGTGCATATCCCACAGAATTCACTTTCAATGTATATTTACCTGCAGGAACTTTTTTCAGTTTGAAATATCCGTCAGTATCTGTTACAGTACCCTCACCTGTTTCCACTATAATGACTGTAGCATATGGAAGACTGTTTTCTGTTCCTTTTTCTATTACGTGACCTGTAATTACGTTACCCTCTTTCACAGGGCTGTTATCGACCCCTGCCGCCATGCTGACCATGGCACACAAAAGAGCCGAAATGAATATTGATAATTTCTTCATTTCTTTATTGATATAAATTTGATAAAAAGTTACGACGTATTAATTCAATGCCTATATAGAAATACAGACACGAAAAGACACAACATCATATAATGATGTCTTATTATACAAATAGAAATGAAGAATAAGGAGGAGCACGCAGACTTATGCCGGAATCAAAATCCGGCAACACACATGTCGGAACATGCTCTACATAATCAATTAAAAAGACAGGTTGATAAGGAGACTCTACAAAATATGGTTCAGAAGCCTCCAAAGAATGAAAATCTGTAAGGAAATGGAGAACCAGAGTTTGTCCGGCAGTATGAGAATGCTGGTCAGAAAACGGGTGGGAATGCACTACCATCACACCGTTCACCACGTGAACATGCGCATACGCAGAGATTATGGCATAATATGCCAGAAAAATTGTAAGAAACAGCGATGCCAGAGTCCTACACCATATGCGCGTATGTTTTGACATTTTTATTCTCTAAAATTTGATTTCCGCTGCAAAGATAGGAAAAATACCATTGACTTCAATATCACATCTCAATTTATGCAATACTACAAGCATAAATACCTAAAATCAGTTATATTCTAAAAGAATTATCGTATATTTGTTTTACGTAAAATCACTCGATACAATGATTACAGAAGTATTAAACTCGGATGCAGAAAAAATTACTGCCATATATAATCACTATGTCCGTGAGAGTGTAGCAACTTTCGACACAGAAGAATGGACAGTCTCTAAAATGTTAAAGCGTATAGAAACACTTTCCACATCTTATCCTTACTTTGTTTACAGACTGGACGATGGAAATATTGCCGGATTCTGCTATGCTCACCCATGGAAAGAAAAAGACGCCTACAGCCGTACACTTGAAACCACCGTTTACGTCTCACCAGAGAATACCGGTAAAGGAATAGGAAAAATGCTTATGGAAAAACTAATCAGTGAATGTAGAAAACGTAACTACATGACACTTATAGCATGTATAACGGAAGGTAACGAAAGAAGTTTCACCCTACACGAGAAATTAGGATTTGAACGTGTTTCACATTTCAAGAAAGTAGGAATGAAATTCGGAAAATATCTTGACGTAATTGATTATGAACTTATTCTATAAAAACGATATAAATAAAAAAAACATGTACGAAGAACTATTTCAGGTAAAATCGAACAACATAGCCCCCAGCAAAGGCAGAATTCTCATTGCATCCCCACTTCTAAGTGATTATCATTTCTCACGCACTGTTGTACTAATGGTAAACCATGAAGAAAACGGTGATATGGGAGTAGTATTAAACAAGGATTTCAGATACCATGTTTCGTTGAATGAACTTGTGCCGGAACTAAAAGACATGCCATCAATACCTGTTTACAAAGGTGGTCCGGTAGGACGCGACACGATGTTTTTTATCCACGATATAGAAGAAATAAAAGACTCATTATCTTTGGGAAACGGATTATTCATGAACGGAGATTTCAACCAGATGATACAATACATCAAATCCGGAAATCCGATAATGGAGAGAGCACGTTTTTATCTCGGATATGCAGGATGGGAAGAAAACCAGTTGCAATCAGAGATAGAAGAAAACTCATGGATTGTAAGTGAGCTATCCAAAGAAAGATTCTTCAAGGAAAGCTATAAAGATTTATGGACCAATACATTGAATGACATGGGAGAACCATACCGCACATGGGCACAATATCCTTCCATACCTTCATTGAACTAACACACTTTATCTGCCAGCAATTTTCTGATAAAGACACACATCATAATATCCATTTCCGCGGCGCAACCATGACTTTAACACAGCCGTCTCTGTAAAGCCACATGAGCGGAAAAGATTGCGCCCGGACATATTGTCACATCTGACATACGAATACAACTGGTTAATGCCAAGGAAATCGAAACAATGTTCCTCCAGTTTATTCATGGCACTACGCCCCACTCCCATTCCACGAAATTCAGACAATACCACTATTCCAACTTCTGCCTTATTGTTTCTCACATCAAAATCGAAAACATCTACAATACCGGCTATTCTACCATCGGTAAGCGTTATCATCAACCTTAATTGACGGTCGGTAAAAATATCATTAGTATTACCGGCTATATACTGCTTCATCTGAAACCGAGTGTATGGTCCGGTATTCTCGCTGCTATGTTCCCATAACCCCGGATCATTTTCTACAGCCAGCATGATTTCCAGATCTTCCGGTTCAGGAGCACGTAATCCTATTTCAATCATTCAGTTTCTCCTCCTTCATTTCTCTGCAAATCCAGTTCATTAAACATGCGTTTTCTTCCAGGCACACAGAACATCAGTGCAAGCAAGGCCATTCCGCCACACAGCAGGCCGGTGGTATCCATAGTCCAATAATAAAGCGAAATATTGAATACCATCACCACCAGAAGCAATATAAGCCTGACCTCACTCCAGCGTCTGTAACTCTTTAACGCATTCTCAATATCAAGATTCTTTATATATCGGGTCAGTGAAAGATTGAAAATACGCAATGACATAGGAATAAGACAAATGGCCAACAGAACACCGGTCAGCTGGGCTATATATTCTGCATTGGCATTGCCAACTAATGTCCCTTCTTCAAGGATACCATACTCATAGCCAGTTATCAGCGCAATTATAACCAATATTGCCACAACAAACTCCATTTTTAGGAGCATCAGCAAATTTTCAATTTTCTTTTCCATTCTATTACGTTTTAATCACATTTTTCCAGTAAACTCTATTCTGTTCACTATAGAACGTCCCAGGGTTACCTCATCAGTATATTGCAACTCATCTCCTATTGATATTCCACGGGAAATCACAGAAACTTTTACGTCAAGTCCGTTAAGTTTACGGAATATATAGAAATTTGTACTGTCACCTTCCATTGTAGAGCTCAGAGCCAAAATCACTTCCTTTACGCCCCCTGCCTTCACACGGTCTATCAGACTGTCAATCTGGAGGTCGCCCGGCCCTACTCCGTCCATAGGAGATATCACACCTCCAAGCACATGATACAGTCCGTTAAACTGCTGCGTATTCTCCACTGCCATCACGTCTCTTATATTTTCCACCACACACACTATCGACGAGTCACGTGAAGGAGTAGAACATATACGGCACACATCCGTATCAGAAATATTATGACACACCTTACAATATTTCACTTCATGTTTTAGCGTAACTATCGCATTCCCGAATGATTCCACCGCCTGCGTATCCTGACGCAACAGATGCAAAACCAGACGCATAGCTGTTTTTCTGCCAATTCCAGGCAATCGGGAGAACTCGTCAACGGCTTTCTCCAATAGTACCGAAGGATATTGTTGATTCATTGAGTTTTTAAATTTGTTAGTTTACTTCAAGCCGCAAAAATACAAAAAATCTGATTATCTTTGCGCTTTAATCAGCTAATAACATGAACGGAATATTTATCCTCATAACCATAATAATATATTTCGGAATACTTCTTGGAATATCACGCGTCACAGCCAGAAGACATTCGGACAATGATGCCTTTTTCCGCGGAAACAGACAGTCACCATGGTATATTGTATCTTTCGGTATGATAGGCGCGTCACTCTCCGGCGTTACGTTTGTATCTGTCCCCGGAATGGTGAAAAATATTGACATGACCTATATGCAGACCTGCATGGGCTTCTTCGTAGGATATATCATTATAGCCCATGTACTTCTTCCTCTATACTATAAACTGAATCTTACATCCATATATACTTATCTGAGACAAAGGATAGGAAGATATTCGTATAAGACAGGAGCTTCATTTTTCTTAATATCCAAAATGTTGGGAGCTGCGGCAAGGCTATATCTTGTTTGTATAATCCTCCAGCACTACGTATTCGATGCCTATAACATACCGTTTGCCGTTACAGCCATTGGTACAGTAACACTGATATGGCTATACACACATAAAAGCGGCATACGTACAATAGTATGGACAGACAGCCTTCAGACGCTATGCCTTCTGCTTGCCCTGGGACTGATATTGTATAATGTGGCGGAAAAATTAAATCTGAACATTGGAGGAGTGATAGACACCATAAAGAACAGCAGCGAAAGCCGTATATTCGTTTTCGACGACTGGCAGTCTAAACAGAACTTCTTCAAACAGTTCTTCAGCGGAATATTCATAACCATCGTAATGACGGGGCTTGACCAGGACATGATGCAGAAGAACCTCTCCTGCCGTAATCTGAAAGAAGCACAAAAAAACATGTACTGCTATGGCATTTCGTTTGTTCCAGTCAATCTGTTATTCCTCTCACTAGGCATCCTGTTGATGGTAGCAGCCACACAGATGAACATAACCATCCCCGCTAAGGGGGACGACCTTCTTCCCATGTTTGCGGCAGGCGGTCATCTGGGATATGCCGTATTGGTGTTCTTCACCATTGGAATTATAGCGGCAGCATTCTCAAGCGCCGATTCCGCTCTAGCCGCCCTTACTACAAGTTTCTGCATAGATATCCTGAATACTGACAGATATAGCGAAAAGAAAGCTGTAAGAGTAAGAAAAATCACTCATCTTGGTATAAGCACAGTATTCGTGGCATGTATTCTAGTGTTCGAAGCTATAGACAGCCAAAGCGTGATAGACACTATATATACGCTTGCATCATACACATATGGCCCTTTGCTAGGTCTGTTCTGTTTCGGCCTTTTCACCAAGTTAAAGCCTCGCGACAGATTAGTTCCATACGTTGCCATTGCATCGCCTGTGATTTGCTATATAATAGATACACTTACTTTCAATGCCACAGGGTATAAGTTCGGTTACGAGATGCTTATGTTCAATGGCTTTCTTACTTTCCTCGGACTTGCATTGTTAAGTATAAAAAATAGAGTCTATTAAACTCAAGAACCTAAGAACTTAAAAACTAAAAAACTCATATACATATATGGAAATAAAAAGTGCAGAATTCACAATAAGCAGCTCAAGAGCTGATATGTGTCCAAAATCGGATATACCGGAATATGCTTTTATTGGCCGTTCCAATGTAGGGAAATCCAGCCTCATCAATATGCTGACAAAGAAGCCCAAGCTTGCCATGACATCATCCACTCCGGGTAAGACTTTGCTAATCAATCATTTTCTGATTAACAAGGAATGGTATCTTGTCGATCTACCGGGATATGGATTTGCGCTCAGAGGAAAGAAGATGATGGATAAAATCAAGAACCTCATAGAATATTACGTTCTTGAACGCGAGCAGCTTACCTGCCTTTTTGTACTAATAGACAGCCGTCACGAGCCGCAGAAAATAGACCTAGAGTTTATAGAATGGCTCGGCGAGAACGGAGTTCCGTTCGCAATCATCTTTACAAAAGCTGACAAACAGACTGTAGGAAAAACAAGACAGAACGTAAACAACTACCTGAACAAACTTAAAGAACAATGGGAGGAATTGCCTCCTCATTTCGTTTCTTCATCCGAAAACGGTACAGGCAGACAGGAGATACTTGATTATATAGACAGTATAAACAAGTCGTTAAAGGAAGAATAATTCATTGCATAAAAAAACGGTAAATAAGCATTAATCAAAAATACCTATTTACCGTTGTTTTTATTTATAATACAATGTCAGAATATATCAGCCAAAAATGGTCTGTTCATCAAAATATCTATTGCTATGATATATTTTTCTACATATTCCCTTGAAACTTCCTCACTGACATCAGCGTTTACAGTTATCTTATTTCCCACACAACTTATCTCGGCGTTCTGACCGTAGATTTCATTAAAACTGCTGATTTCTTCACTCAACGATTCCTTCAAAGAACGTGCCCAACTTTCAGTAGGCATTGTAACAGAAGTAGAAAGTGATGTGAGAATGTCATTTTCAAAAGCTACGTTGATTTCATAAACACTGCCTTCTATACCCAAAACATTATTCATAGTATATTTACCAGCAGCTTTATCATATTTACCGAATATAGGGCTTTCTGGAAGATTATTAATATTAAGTCCAGTATCCCATGCCTCTACAACCTGCTTTACTATCTCACCGTCTTTATTCTTTAAACAGTCAATTTTTATGAATACCACCTTACCGTCGCGTGAACAAGTGATACCTGTAAAGTCACCACGTGTAGCCGCCTGATTTTCAAGAATAATCTTTTTCATCAGTGCCAACTGGCGAACCGACAATTCAAAAGCAGGCGATTTGGCTATTTAAGAATAATCTGGAACATCTTCTTCTTCGTCTTCGTCAATACCAAGATTGCCTTTATTTACCGTTTCAACAAAGATTTTAGCTTCAACTTCTGAATCAAACAACATGTTATAAACGGCATCGCTACAAACTCCATCTTTAAAAGAAAATGCATAATATCCTGAAGCGTCATCACCTACTTCAGGTGCATAAGTACAAATTCCATTTTCAGTAGAGCCTGACCATCCTTTTTGTGTAGGTACAGTTTCACTCACCAATCCATCTTCTGCCTCCAATGAAGGATCACTACTTTCACATGATGTCAAACCAACAAAAAAGCCTAACATCATAACGAAAAAGCCCCATAAATACTGTTTTTTCATTTTTGATAAATTTATTCAGCCTATAGCCACATAGATTTGGCTGTAGAATTAATATTGACAAAGACAAGGGGCTTGTACTTGAACTAATTAAGCATAAAGACAAGTACATGTCTTTGCACGCTCATCTAAAAATTATTACTTTACAAAAATAAAAAAGATAAAAATAAAACACAAATTTCAATCAACTTAAATTAATTTTATTTTACGATTATACAAAAATATACATCAATAATTATAACTGACAAGCAATGATATAATTACTTATAATGTATTTTTCCCTGTATTTTTTTCATCACATTGCGCCTTGCTGTCTTCACTCCTGAAGATAAAGGCTCGGTAGATATTATTTCAAGACAATTGCTCAACTCCGACAGAAGTTCCGGAAAGAATCTGCACTGTTCGTATGCCAGCTTCATACACAAGGCACGGTTGGCATGCGACTCATGAGACGACTGTATAGTCTCAAAACAGAAATCGATAAAATCGGTGCGCAATGTATCACATTCAAACGGCTGCCTCAACAAAAGGGTGAGCAACAAACGTTTCTTTCCATCATGCTTTTCAGAAATAACTTTGTCTATAAGTTCGTCATGTTTTATATAAAGCCATTCATTGTTCGACAAGTCAAAATGCGCAAATACCCACAATGCATTATATGAAACCCTGACATACTCATCAGATATCAGGGCATATAGTTCTTCTTTCAGACTGTCATTGTCCGTTCCTTGAGTAAGAAAACATATCTCGTGTATGTCGTCCTGACTCAAACGTTGAAGGAGTCTCTTACGGAAATCCATATCCTATCCTTCTATTTCGCTGAGTTCCATCCAGCGCATGGTCTTCTCGTCTATCTCGTCAGTAAGAACCGGCAGACGTTTCGATTTCTCTGTAAGTTCCTCCACACTCAATGTTCCGCTGCAAAGGGCATCTTCTATTGACTTCTTCTCTGCTTCAAGCTCGGCTATTTCCTTTTCAAGCTGCTCAAACTCCTTTCGCTCTTTAAACGTCATACGGCGTTTGTCGTTCAGACGCACTTTCTGTGTTTTTTCCTCCTTAGGTTTTGCCGCTTCTTTTTCGCGGTCCTGCTTTGCCAGTTTCCATTCGCGATAATCAGAATAATTGCCAGGAAAGTCACGGATATCTCCCTGCCCGTTGAATACCAGAATATGGTCAACCACCTTATCCATAAAATAACGGTCATGGCTCACTACGATAACGCATCCCTTGAAGTTCTGCAGGTATTCCTCCAACACCTGTAAAGTGACAATATCAAGGTCGTTTGTCAGCTCGTCAAGAACAAGAAAGTTAGGATTACACATCAATACAGTACAGAGATACAGACGACGTTTTTCTCCACCACTCAATTTATACACATAGCTATGCTGTGTCTCAGGAGTAAACAGAAAATGCTGAAGAAACTGCGATGCCGTCAGTCTTTTGCCGTTACCCAATTCTATCACCTCGGCAATATCTGTTATGACATCTATCACCTTCATCTGCTCGTCGAACTGCAACCCCTCTTGCGAGTAATACCCGAAACGCACTGTCTCGCCTATGTCAAGACGTCCGCTGTCCGGCTTCTGCAATCCCATGAGAATCTTTATGAAAGTTGACTTGCCGGTACCGTTGTTTCCCACGATACCCATTTTTTCATATCGTGCGAATATGTATGAAAAGTCATCAAGAATCTTCAAGTCGCCAAAACTCTTGTACAGATGGGCAGCCTCAAAAATCTTTGAGCCTATATAAGAGGCTTTCACGTCCAGTTTAACGTTTGAATCGCTCATGCGCCTCTTTGCCACTTTCTCCAGTTCATAGAAAGCCTCTTCCCTGTATCTGGCCTTATGTCCGCGCGCCTGAGGCATACGGCGCATCCACTCCAGTTCTGTACGGTAAAGATTATTAGCCCTTGCTATCTCCGCATTGGCCGCATCTATCCTCTCTTGTCTTTTCTCAAGATAATAACTATAATTTCCGCTGTATGAATATGTCTGCTTGTTGTCTATCTCTATAATTTCGGAACATACACGGTCAAGGAAATAACGGTCATGTGTCACCATCAGCAGACTAAGGTTTCCACGCTTCAGATATTCCTCAAGCCATTCGGTCATGTCAAGATCCAGATGATTGGTAGGCTCGTCAAGAATAATCAGGTCAGGCTCTGTAATAAGCACGTTTGCCAGCGCCACACGCTTCAGCTGTCCGCCTGACAAGTATTTTATTTTCTGATTGAAATCCCTTATTTTAAGTTGTGACAAAATCTGCTTTGCCTTTCTCTCATAATCCCATGCCTTCTCGTGTTCCATACGTGGCAGCAAATCTTCAAGTCCGGGATTTCCTTCAGTCTCCATACATTTCTCATATTCCTTTATGAGTTGCACCACAGGAGTGCCATGATAGAAACATGCCTCCAACACCGTTATATCGTCAGGATATTTAGGACTTTGTTCAAGATACCCTACCCGCAAGTCGCGTCTGAAAGTAATATTTCCCTCATCATAGCCTTCCTTGCCTGCCAGAATGTTAAGCAAGGTAGTTTTTCCTGAGCCGTTCTTTGCAATAAGACCTATACGCTGCCCCTCGGCAATACCGAAAGAAATAGAATTGAATAACACTAAATCACCAAACGATTTGGTAAGATTTTCTACCTGTAAATATGGAGTCATTGAAGTTTGATTTTTTATTTATAGTTGACAAGGATACAAGTTGACAAGGTTTTCATCCTGACTGCAACCTTGTCAACTCGTAACTGATACCTTGTAATATTTTAATTATTTATCGCCTGTTCCACCTCAGCCTTAATCTTGTCGAACTCAGCTTTCAGACTACAAGACTTTCCGTTCTTAACCTTATTCCAGATAAGTTGCTGCGGATATATCACGACCTCAGTATCTGCAAATTTCAATGCCGGCAATTCTTTCTGTCCGTCAATCACAGTCACCCATTCCATTCCGTCCATTTCATTTACCAGAATAGTACCGAAGGCAACTCCAAAAGATTCCCATGCCTGACGCTGGCTGTTGTTGAACTTACCGCTATCCATCACTTTCTGTATGTTGGCGATATCAGCCTCACATGAAGTAAAGTCTTTGGTTAGCTGTTTCTTTATCGTCATCACAGCCCAGTCGAAACTCTCGTTTATGGCATTGATTTCAAGCACACGTACAGGAATAATCTCCTTCCATGGCTTTTCACCCTCACATCTTACTTTCAAAGAAGATATAATATTCTCGGCTGGCTTTGGACTCTCACCCTTTGCCACTGTGAACGAACATTCCACGGAAATATCACCTTTTCCCGTAATCCACAAATGCGAAGTGTACCAGTTACCGTTTTCCTGGAAATTCTCTGTAGAATATACACATGACCACTCTCCAACTTTTACCTGTCTTGATGTACGGTTGTTTTTCAGTTCATATTCCATACACTCATCAGCGTATTTATTGTCCTGCCCTTTGAAAGCCGAGATTCTAAAATTACCGTTCCACTTTTCAGGATTATAAAACAGGAAGCTGTCTTCTGTATCTTCAAACTCATGCCATCCTGCCGGATATTCCAGCGAGAACCATGAACCGGGAGAAATATATTTCATATTAAGAGATAGTTTAGATGTTAATACTTAATTCTGTATGCAAAGGTAAATAAAATACACCATTAAAAAAATCGTTCAAACCCAAAACCGTTTTTTCTGTTACTTTTCATCTTCTCCATTTTCCAACAATGAATTAGTAGATATACCTGTCTTGGCATTAAGTGGACTGATAACAGGTTTACCTGTTTTAGCTTCCAATTCCATACGGGCATTTCGCGCAATCTCACCTCCAGCAGCTGCTATATCCTTATGTTCCTGAAAGGTTTCCGGATTTTTACTTTCCGAAATTTCTTTCGTAGAAAGCTCAGCCAGCATATTAAGTACCAACTCCTTGTTTGTCATATTATCTCTTAAGTTTTCTTTTTTTAACCCCTTAAATCGTTTGTACTCCTTGGCTGTCATATCGCTCCAGGTCTGATAAATAATATCAGTCAACGTCGCAAACTGTATTCCTTCTTGCAACCCATGGCGTTTCCACTCATCTGTAAGATCTTTTCGAATTTCTATAGATTTAAGACGTTGATTAATCCAATTATCCGAATACCCCATACGTTTGTAATCCATTAATGCCTGATTAATAGAAAGTTCCGGATCTTGCATCTGCTCTAAACGTTCTGTGGCCACTTGTGCCATCCATTGTTTGAAAGGTTCTGCTTTTGGCGATGGTATAGACTGTATAAGGCGTAGAAGTTGTTTTGTATCAGCAACATCTGTCAAATACATTTTTCCGTCAGCCGATTTCATTTTCAGTTGACTACAATTTGTAGCCAACTCACTTCCTTCTTTTTTTAGACGTGTTTTCAAAACACTCCAATATTTACGCGGATTAGGACTATCAGTCAAAACTGCCACTACATCTACTATCGAGAAATACCATTTTTCTTCCTTATCATCCCAAACAGTACGTATTTTCTTTGATTCAAAAAGTTTTATTGCATTGTGCTGAGTCATAAAATTTTATTATTTGTTACTTGGACACCGCCTGAATTATGCAAATATAATGTTTTATAGAATAAGATAAAAAACTTTTTACCCGTCAAAATAAGATTTCATGCTGATATAAAACTGTTTTCATGCCCGGAAAATCTATAAATATAACTTGTATTTATAAAAACAAAGATTGTATTTATATAAATATAAGTTGTATTTATAAAGATATAAGTTTGATTTATAGAAAATGAAGGCAAAAAACAGATTTTGTAACAGCAGAAAACCAACTTTTAAATTACACCACAGATAGAAACATTCTGTACATAAAAATGACAGACATTGAAATAACAGATTGCAATTACTTTGCAAACGACTTGCAAAAACAGAATTTACCTGTCAGATTTTACAGGTTCGGTTCTTTTCATTAAATTTGCCTGATTTAGATATTATTGCATTCCGGAGTAAAACAACATCATAAATATATATGATCAATATAAGAAAACTTGAATCAGAACTTTGGGAGTCTGCCGATTTGTTGAGACAAGGCAGCAAACTGACCAGCAGCCAATACTGTATGCCGGTTCTGGCATTGCTGTTTTTGCGCTATGCCTACAGTCGTTTTAAACTGGTGGAAACCGAAATACTCAAAAGCCGGCCTTCACGCGGAGGACGTATAATGCCTGTTGAGCCAAGCGATTTTGAGGCAAAAAGCGCGCTCTACCTTCCTCGTGAAGCACAATTCGACTTCCTTGTAAACCTACCGGACAACATATCATCTGTCGGACTTAAAAACAAGGACGGACAACCTGTAAATTCATTGGGCGAAGCTGTTAACAATGCCATGCAATTGGTGGAAGAACAAAGCGAACAGCTCACGGGTGTACTGCCAAAGACATATACCATGTTCGCGGACGAACTGTTGCGCGAACTGCTCCGTATCTTCAACAACAAGACCATAGACGAAATAGGCGGCGACATAATCGGACGCATCTACGAATATTTCCTTTCCAAGTTCGCAAAGGCAGTAGCCAGCGACGACGGTGTGTTCTTCACCCCAAAGTCATTGGTAAAAATGCTTGTCAACGTATTGGAACCTGAACAGGGCGTCATGCTTGACCCGGCATGCGGATCGGGCGGAATGTTTGTGCAGACAGGCGATTTCGTCAATGCGGCAGGAATGAACGCAAACACTCAAATGACATTCTTCGGACAGGAAAAAGTGGAATACAACGCCCAGCTCTGTCTGATGAATATGGCTGTACACGGCCTCAACGGACGTATTGTTTCCGGCGATGAGGCAAATTCATTCTACCACGACGCTTTCAACCTTGAGGGCAAATGCGATTATGTGATAGCCAATCCTCCTTTCAATGTAGATAAGGTGAAGTCGGAATCGGCTCTTAGCGCCGGACGTCTTCCATTCGGACTTCCCGGAGTAAATGCCAAGACGAAGGAAGTGGGTAACGCCAACTATCTTTGGATAAGCTATTTCTATTCCTACCTGAACGAGCACGGACGTGCAGGTTTCGTTATGGCAAGCTCGGCAACAGACAGTTCCAACAAGGACCGCGACATAAGAGAACAGCTTGTAAAGACAGGACATGTGGATGTAATGGTAAGCGTTGGCAACAACTTCTTTTATACCCTCTCCCTTCCATGCTCGCTATGGTTTTTCGATAAAGCCAAACGTGAAGAAAACCGCGACAAAGTGTTGTTCATCGACGCGCGCAAGTATTACACTGTAGTGGACCGCACCCTGAATGAGTGGACCGAATGGCAGTTGCACAACCTCCAGGCAATAGTATATCTCTATCGTGGAGAGACTGAAAAATACAAAGCCCTGATTGCAAAATACAATGACGCCATAAGAGAGGCAATAGATTCCATTATGGAAGAATCCCACCCTTTCACGGAAGTTCTAGACGAAGAAACCGCCGTACAGTTCAACGCATCACTGTCATGGACAGGCAGTTCATGGAACGACTATGAAGAATTATCAAAGAATCTGAACGGACAGATAGAACAGACCAAGGCTTGCATCAAATCCGCTGAAGGAAAGCTTAAAAAGCGTGAACTCAAGCCTATGCGTCTGGCAGGAGAAGCATTCTGCAAGATGCTTGAAGAAATACTGACAGTCATCAATGAATACAACTGGCTGACTGAGAAATTCGGCAACGGCGAGTATCACGACATAGCCGGGCTCTGCAAGATTGCAACCATAGACGAAATAGAAGAAAAGAACTATTCGCTTACTCCGGGTGCCTACGTTGGTGTGGCAGAGACGGAAAACGACGGTGTGGATTTCCACGAACGCATGAATGAGATTCATACGGAACTGGCAAAACTGCACGACGAGGCAAATGTTCTGATGAAAAAGATATTAAAGGACTGGGAGACACTGAAATGAGCCTCGACGACAAGATAAAGACTTTACTTTCCCTGCTGGTTGAATATAAAACACTGGGAATTGCAGAACAGATAGACTACAACAAATTCTATCTGTACTCTCTTATTACCCATTCCACAGCCATTGAGGGAAGTACAGTAACGGAGATAGAAAATCAGCTGCTTTTCGACGAGGGTATTACAGCAAAAGGGCGCAGCATTCAGGAACAGATGATGAACCTTGACCTGAAAGCCGCATACGAACAGTCAATGAAGCAAGCCATGACACATACGGATTTCTCTGTAGAAATGCTTAAAGGGCTTTCGGCATTGGTGATGAAAAATACCGGCGGCGAATACAATACGGCAAGCGGCAGTTTTGATTCTTCAAAAGGTGACCTCAGACTGCTCGGTGTTACAGCCGGAGTTGGTGGAAGTTCTTATATGAATTTCCGCAAAGTGCCTGAAAAGCTGAAAGAGCTGTGTCAGTATCTCAACGTGAAAAGAAAGGAGCTACTGAATACAGACGATGTTATCTCAATGTACAAGACCAGTTTCGACGCACATTTCCAGCTTGTCACCATTCATCCATGGGTGGACGGCAACGGACGTATGTCAAGACTCGTTATGAACCATTTGCAATATGAATTCGGCCTTGTACCTTCTAAAGTAGTAAAAGAAGATAAGGCAGAATATATTCAATCGCTCATAGACGCACGTGAGCAGGAAACACTTCTTCCTTTTTATGAGTTTATGTTCGAAGAACATATACGTAATATAAGCAAAGAAATAGAAGCATACAAGAAGTCGCAGACCGCTGACCTGATAAAGCCGGCATCTGACCTGATAAACATCAATCCTGACCCGATAAAAGGCCTGTCAGCTGACCCAATAAAAGTACGTTTGTATAAGGCTATACAAGAAGATAACAGTCTGAATTATGCGGAATATGGAGCATTATTGGGTGTATCGGAAGCAACGGTTAAACGCCGTTTGGGCGAATTAAGAAAAGCAGGTATAATTATGCGTGTTGGTAGTAATAAGACCGGACATTGGGAAGTGGTAAATTTGGAGAATAGAAAGGAGGAGAAGGTATGAGTGAATGGAAGAAGGTTAAATTAGGGGAATTATATACAGTACATAATGGGCTTTCAAAGAGTAAAGATTTTTTTGAAAGCGGCTATCCTTTTTTGACTTTTTCGAATGTTTTTAATAATTGGTTCTTACCAGATAAATTAGAAGCGCTGGTACAATCAACAGATAAAGATAGAGAATCATTTTCTATTATGAGAGGCGATATTTTCATTACACGCACAAGTGAAACTATGGATGAATTAGGAATGAGTTCCGTTGCTTTAAAGGATTATCCTAATGCTACATTTAATGGTTTTACCAAACGTTTACGCCCTAAAAATGATGATATTTTACCCGAATATATTGGTTATTATCTAAGATCAAAAAAATTTAGAAATAAATTTCTAGCATTTTCTTCAATGACGACTCGTGCCAGTTTGGCAAATAGTGATTTATTGAATATGGAAGTAGAAATACCCAATAAAAGTATTCAGAATAACATTGCTAAAATCCTTTCCCGTTACGATTCCTTGATAGAAAACTACCAAAAACAGATTAAGTTATTGGAAGAATCAGCACAACGTCTCTATAAAGAATGGTTTATTGATTTACGTTTTCCAGGACATGAAAATACTAAGATTGTAGATGGTGTGCCGGAAGGATGGGAGAAGAAAAGCATTGCAGAATTAGGAAGTTTTATAAATGGATTTGCATTTAAACCTTCTGATTGGCAAGATAAAGGGTTACCAATCATAAAGATAAAAGAAATGGGTAATGGAATTTCTGTTAACACTCCAAGAAATAATGGAGAAAGAGTTCCTAAGAAATATTTGGTGACTACAGGAGATTTACTGTTTTCGTGGTCTGCAACGTTGATGGTTATTGTCTGGACAGGTGAAAATGGATGGTTAAATCAACATTTATTTAAGGTTATACCCAAAGAAGGAATATCAAGAGAATTTGTATTGCAAAGTATATCTTATACAATAACTGAATTTTCAAATATTACAACAGGATCAACAATGAAACATATTCAACGAAACAAATTGAATCAAGTATTTGTCAATGTTCCTTGTATTGAAATTATGCAAAAATATAATATCTTTGGAGAAACTATAAGAGAACAGATTATTAATATATCCTCTCAAATACATAAACTCACCGAAGCCCGCGACCGCCTGCTTCCCAAACTAATGAGTGGAGAAATAGAAGTATAAACCTAAAATAGAAACAATATGCACGATATTACAATAAAAAACTTCCGATGCTACGAAGAAAAAAGTATGGAATTTCGTAGTGGAATAAATTTACTGATTGGAGATAACTCTGTCGGTAAAACTTCATTATTGCATGCCTGCAATTTGGTAATTAATACTTTCTTCTCAGGTTATAGCGATGAAAACACTGTATGGAAAAGTGCGGATGATAACGATTTCCGTGAAACAGGGATTACAGAATCACCCATTGAAATAATATTTCACCCCAATAAACAAGATTATCCCATTATACAAACACAGTCTGGAAACAATTATTCTTTAGACACAAATGTAGAGCTGAAAATAGAAAAAAAGTCTAAAAAAAATTCTCGTAATCTTACAACAGGTTTAAAGCCATTAAGAGATTATGCTACTATATGTAATCATTCTTCTCATATACTACAAGAAGATAAAAGTGTTCTACAAGTAAATGTTTTGCCTATCTATGCCTGTTTTACTACGGAAGATATCCATTCTGTGCGCAAGTTTGACAAGAATAAATTTAATAAATATAATCATAAGCCATCATTTGGTTATTTTGAATGTTATGATTGTAGAGGTTTGTTTGAGTGTTGGATAAAACGACTACTTGTCCTGAGAGGTGCACAAAAAGGTGAGGAGGAAATCAATTCCGTAAGAAACGCTATTATCGATACATTAGGTTCTAATGGGTGTAATATCATCAATGATATGGATATACGTCATAATGAAGGCAAGGTATATTTCAAATTTGTTGACGGACGCGAATCAGAATCCGCATTACTTTCCGATGGTTATCGTCGTTTGGTGAATATCGTGATGGATATTGCCTTCCGTTGTGCTTTACTTAATAAATCTATGTTTGGTGACCAATGCTACAAACATACGCATGGCACTGTTATCATTGATGAGATTGATGAACATCTGCATCCGGCTTTACAAGTACGTATACTGAAAGCTTTACAAGATACATTCCCAAAGATTCAGTTTATAGTTAGTACACATGCTCCATTGGTTATGTCGTCAGTTGAGCCAAGAAAAGATGAAAACGGTAATTATATCAATGTGGTGTACAAACTGGAATATGCTGATGGTATTTATTCTCATAAAGAATTAAAGCCATATGGATTAGATGCAAATTTAATTCTTGAAGAGATGTCTATGGTAGATAGCAGAGTCCCTGAAATTGCCAACCGTATTGAAAAAATAAAAGATTTAATATCTAAAAAATTATTAGATCAAGCATCCTATCAAATTAATTTATTAGAGGAAGAAACAGATCCGAATCAACCGATATTAGTCAGACTCCGTGCAATTATTAACAGACTAGAAGCATTGGGAAAATGAGATATATAGAGAAAGATTTTAGCTATGAAAATATAGATGTCATAGCATACGAAACAGAACTAATAAAAAATAAATTAGATAAATGTAATCTAAGTGATGCTACAATTCATCCTACAATGTCAGGATCTCATGTTTATGATACAGTAAAGAGTTTTGATTCTTTTAAAAAACTTAAACGCACAATGCTAAAAGATCAAGGTTCTATTTGCTGTTATTGTGGTCAGTTAATAAAAGATTCTACATATATAGTAGAACATGTTTTGCCTAAATCAAAATATCGACATTTTGCTGGTGAATATGAAAATTTATTATTGTCTTGCAAGCCAACGCAAGAAGAGGAGACTGAGAGAAAAGAAGCTGGTGGAAATAAGAAAAACAATATAAAATATTGGCATTGTGATAAATTAAAAGATAATGAAGAATTGAATTATACACCTTTGCAGAAAGATTGTGCATCTCATTTTATATATTTGGATAATGGAGAGGTAAAAGGAAATGATATACTTGCTGAAGCCGATATAAAAACTTTAGGATTAAACTGTAATTATTTAAAAAATAGAAGATATAATGCTATCCTAGGAGCTATGTTCGATGACAGTAATACATTACTTCCAAATGAAGAATTAGAACAATATGCAACATTGGTTATGAATAGAAAACAGGATGGTAGTTTTATTGAATTTTGTTTTGTAATAGCAGGGGCAATAAATCATTTATTAAACAAATAATAACGTAACAATGTCAACAGACTACAGCGAAGACAGACTCATACAGAAAAGTGCAGCCGAGTTATTGGAAAATGAACTTGGCTGGACTTCCGTCTATGCCTACGACAATGAAGTACTGGGAAAGGACGGCACTCTTGGGCGTAACAGCTACCATGAGGTGTTGCTCGGCGCACGGTTCCGCAATGCACTGAGAAAACTCAATCCGTGGATTTCGGACAAACAGATAATTGAGGCTACGGAGAGAATGACGGAACGTATGAGCAGTCAGACCCTGATGCAGATAAACGAACAGAAATATCAGTATATACGCGACGGAATACCTGTGACACGGGTGAAACCGGACGGAACATCGGAAGAGATAAAGGCTAGAATAATGGATTTCGATACTCCGGGCAATAATGATTTCCTTTGCGTGAGGGAACTATGGGTGCATGGAGCGCTATATCGCCGCAGAGCTGACATAGTGGGATTCGTAAACGGCATTCCACTACTGTTTGTAGAGCTGAAAAATCACAATGTTGAGGTAGAAAATGCCTTTAACCAGAATTACCGTGACTATCTGGACACCATACCGCAACTGTTCTATCATAACGCTTTCATAATGTTCAGTAACGGGCTGGAAGCACGTGTGGGAACAATAGACTCAAAATGGGAGTTCTTCCACGAATGGAAACGACTGACAGAACTTGACAACGGAAATATAGAACTTCCGACAATGTTAAGAGGTATATGCAAGAAAGAGAATTTCATGGACTTGCTGGAAAACTTCATTCTTTATGACCATTCCGACGGAAAGACTGTAAAGATTCTGGCACGCAACCATCAGTATCTGGGAGTGAACCAGGCTATTGAAATGTATAAACAACGTGAATACGTCAATGGTAAACTGGGAGTTTTCTGGCATACACAAGGTAGCGGAAAAAGTTACTCTATGCTGTTCCTCGCACGAAAAATCAGACGTAAGTTTGAAGGCTCGCCAACAATAGTTGTCCTGACAGACCGTGAAGAACTGAACAATCAGATAAGCGATACTTTTGAGAACTGCGGGATGCTGGGTTCCGTGAAGGCACAAAACTTTATAGCGAGCAGTGGAAAAGACCTGATAGACAGACTGAAAGGTAATCCTTCTTTTATTTTCTCGCTGATTCAGAAATTCAACAATCCCAATGCCGAGCCTATTTATCCGGACCATGACATAATAGTAATGAGCGACGAGGCACATCGCACACAGAACGGTGTTTTCGCAGAAAATCTTATGCGTCTGTTGCCTACAGCCAACCGCATTGGATTTACAGGTACTCCTCTGCTGAGGGACGACAACATTACAGCCAGAACATTCGGTGGATATGTAAGTATATATGACTTCAAACGTGCCGTGGATGATAAAGCAACAGTACCGTTGTATTACGAAAACCGTGGCGAAAGGCTTGAAAATCTGAAAAACCCTGAAATAAACGAAGAAATAGCTGCGGCACTGGAACAGGCCGGAGAAATGGATGCCTCGCAACAGGCAAAACTGGAACGCGAATTCGCCAAAGAAGTACACTTGCTGACTGCGCCTAAACGTCTGAAAATAGTAGCACAGGATTTTGTGCGCCACTATAGTGACTTGTGGACTTCGGGCAAGGCTATGGTGGTATGCTATAACAAGGTTACTTGCGTGCGTATGTACAACTATGTGCAGGATTACTGGCAGAAAGAGATAAAAGCACTGGCTGACGAAATCAACAAGTGCAAATATCAGCAGGAAGTACAGGAGATGAGACGCAAACTGGAATGGATGCAGCAGACGGAAATGGCTGTAGTAGTATCGCAAGAGCAGAATGAAATACAGACTTTCCAGAAATGGGGACTAGACATACTGCCGCACCGAGAGAAAATGGAAAAACGCAAACTTGACAAGGATTTTAAAAATACGGATAATCCTTTGAGAGTAGTATTCGTTTGCGCCATGTGGCTGACTGGTTTTGATGTCAAATCGTTGTCGTGTCTGTACATAGACAAACCTATGAAAGCACACACCCTGATGCAAACCATAGCAAGGGCTAACCGTGTGGCTGAAGGTAAGGAAAACGGTCTGATTATAGACTATATAGGCATAGTCAAGGCTCTGCGCCAGGCATTGGCAGACTATACTTCAAGCCCTGAAGGTGGAGATACAGGCAATGACCCTACTATAGACAAGCAGGAACTCATAAACCATGTGACAGAAACAATAGCGGCAGCCACGGCTTTTCTGAAAGAGCATAATTTTGAACTGAAGGAAATGATTGATGCGGACGCATTCGCAAAACTGTCGCTGCTGAGAACAGGAGCAGACGCCGTATGCGAACCGATTGAAATACGTAAAAGCTATTGCACATACATAACCATCCTTCTGAGATTATGGAAGTTTCTCGACCGTGACGATATCACGCCGGAAATGAAACAGAGTAAAGACGCGCTTGAGGCTATATACAAGGAATTGCAGAAGAAACGTAAACATGCGGATATAACAGACCTGAGCGTAGCCATCAACAGAATTGTAGATGAGCATCTGGAAGTGGAATCCGCAGGCAACTTGTCTGAAACTGACTCTAACCCTCGCTTCGACATAAGCAAGATAGACTTTGAGCTGCTGAGGAGAGAATTTGCCAGAAGGAAAGAAAAGAATCTGGTAATGAAAGATATACAGGATTTACTGGAGGAACGTATAGCTCAAATGATTTCGGCCAATCCTTCGAGAATAAATTTCTATGACAAGTATCAGGAAATAATAAACAATTATAATAAGGAACAAAACAGGGCAAGCATTGAAAAGACTTTTGAGGATTTGATGCACCTCACTGAAGAGCTGACTGAAGAAGAGAAACGATATATCAGAGAGGGTTTTGAAAATGATGAACAGCTTTCATTATACGACGTCTTGTTTAAAGATGACTTGTCAAAAGATGATATCAAAAAGTTGAAAAATGTGGCAAAAGACTTGTTGGGAAAAATCAAGTCTATGCTAAGGACAATGGATCATCCATTCGACAAACAGGAGACTAAAGCATCTATTGTGGTAACAATACGAGATATGCTTTGGCAAGAGTTACCGGAAAGCTATCCTGACGATAGTATCACCTATTACCGAGATGCGGTATTCAACTATATCAGTCAGAGATATGGAGGAATGGCATAATCCAAGAAATATTAAACAGCATTTAAACGGTTTTTAAATCACGTTTAAATGCTGTTTAAATCCTTTTGCAAAACATTTGCAAACCTACAATTACTCAAAACTCTATCACCATTCCGTCATATGTCTGATGCATATGCTCCGGAAGCATTTTTTCAACATCGGCATGCAGACCGATATGATGGCTGGCATGTATGAAATATGTTTCTTTGGCCTTTATAACCGATGCGCGCTCTATAGCCTGGGGAAGACTCTGATGAGTCCAGTGTGGTTCCATACGTAACGCATTCATAACCAGACAATCAAGATTTTCAAGAAAAGCACTGCTTTCTTCAGGAATTTCCGTCATATCGGTTACCCATGCCATATTTCCTATTCTGAAGGCAAGGATAGGCATCTTGCCATGCATGACTCTGAAAGGAGTAACTTCCACTGTATTGCCATACATGCCTGACACAGAAAAAGACTTTCCAGGTTCTATCCTTTGCAAAGGAATCTTCGGCACTCCAGGATAAGGATGTTCTACAAAACAATATGGTATGCGCTGCTGAAGGCGTTCGGCGGTATAATCTTCCGCATATACAGGTATATCCTTGAACTGGCAAAACGGACGAAGGTCGTCAAGCCCTCCTACATGGTCGTAATGCTCATGGGTGATAAGTACCGCATCTATGGGAGCAAAATCTACCAGACGCAGCATCTGCTCACGGAAATCAGGGCCACAGTCAATAAGTATCCTTACACCGTCAACTTCTAAAAGTCCGGAACACCTTAGACGTCTGTCGCGAGGATCATCGCTGGTACACACAGGACATGTACAACCTATCTGAGGAACTCCTGTTGATGTTCCACTTCCCAATATAGTCACCTTCATATAGCTGTCTTTATATTTACTGTCAATATATGTAGTTTACTTCCGGACGTATTTCTACTCCGAATTTGTCCTTTACAGACTTTATTATCTCATCCGCAAGATTTGTTATATCACTACCTGTAGCTCCTCCGAGGTTTACAAGAACGAGAGCCTGTTTCTGATATACACCTGCGGGACCTATATTACGGCCTTTCCATCCGCAACGGTCTATCATCCATCCAGCCGGTATTTTGACCGTATTATCGTCTATTGGATAATGAGGCATATCAGGATATAACGATGACAATTCATTATATTTACTGACCGTTACCATAGGGTTCATGAAGAAACTGCCGGCATTTCCCAATTCTGACGGTTCCGGGAGTTTGGAACGCCTTACATCTATTATCACATTACGGACATTCTGTAACGACGGCTCCAATCCTCTCCTTTCAAGTTCGGAACTGATATTTCCATAAGAAAGATGATAACAAGGGAGTTTTGACAGTCGATAAGTGACATGTGTCACTACATAGCGTCCTTTTAATTCTCCTTTAAAAATACTTTCACGATACGAATAGGTACACTCCTCATTGCTAAACACACGCTCCGATGCATCTGCCACACACACGGTATGTACTTTATGTATTATATCTTTAGCCTCAACACCATAAGCACCTATATTCTGTACAGCGGAGGCTCCTACCTCACCGGGAATAATGGACAGATTTTCCGCTCCGTACCACCCATGAGAAACTGAATATTCCACAAAATCATCCCATACCTCTCCTGCACCGGCATTAATATCTATCCATTCATCAGTTTCATCCTCTACGGTAAAACCTTTTATAGCAGAATGAAGGATAATACCACGGAAATCTGAAATAAAAAGAAGATTACTGCCACCACCTATATGCAGTATCGGCTGATTTTTATCTACTGAAAGGAGAAATGCTCTAAGTTCATCTACCGATGAATATTCTACAAAACGGGATGCCTTTACATCCATCCCGAACGTATTGTATTTTAGTATAGGGTAATCTGTATATTCTTTCATTAATTCATTTTTATGTATATAACAATCATCAGTCTCCAAGGTCTTCAAACTTCACCAACTTCCATTTTCCATGGATACGTCTGAAGTATAGAGTATTACTGAAACCATTGCCTAAACCTTTAAACTCTACTATTTTGGTGTTTGATTTGACAGTTTCCTGCTGTCCGTAGCGAATATTTGATATCTTGGCTACTGGCATTGGAGGGCGGAAAGCAAACCATTGGCCTTCCTCAAGGGTGGTTTCAAGCACAGAGAACTCATCCTCAGGATCGACAGTGGAGAACAGTAACGGATTTGCCAGACGCTCAGCCTGGAATACGGAATCGGAAGCAAAGCGAACATAAAAGTCATAAAAATCTTCAGCTCCGGAAGATTCTCTGGACATTTTTTCCTTATTCACAGCCTCAAGAAACCATTGATTGTTTTTCAACTCAAAATAATAGCGCCTTATATGATAATCGGACAAATATATCCAGTCAATCTGCACACTGCCAGAAGGAGTATCGTTTTCCAGTTCCAGCTCATCTTCCTTATCGAATATCACTGTGTATATTTTATCGGAATCGAACATTGGATCGAAAACCCATTCATCGGCATTGAGTCTTTCAACCGTCGTATCATTATAAAATGATACAGGAAACAAAACCCTGGAACGCTGGAAATCCTCGTCGGAAGTAAAATAATAAAGAAAATCTATAAAACTGGCGTCAGCCGTAACAGGTATCACTTCGTCCACTACAATAAGAGTATCGGACAAATCACCATCCGGAATATTTAAAGAGTCGGCTTCCGGTACCTGTTCTTCCGGTTCGCCGGACATTATTTCGGATTTTTTCTGCTGCCCTACACACGACACAATCATAAGCAGACAGACATATCCCAACAGAATATTTTTCATTTCATTATGCCTAAATAAAATACGCGACAAAATTACCTATTTTTTTCTTTCATAAACGAATATTAGTCAAGTTTTCTTTTTTATTACCTGAAAAAGGAAATATTTCAGTTTAAATACTTAACTTTGCACCAATGTAAAAAATTAAAACTGTAATATATGTTAGCAAAAATAGAACAGCTACTTAAGGAAATAGAAGACTTGAAAGCTTCGAACGCAGAAGAACTTGAGGCTCTTCGAATAAAATACCTTAGTAAAAAAGGTGCTATCAATGCACTTATGGCTGACTTCAGAAACGTAGCAGCCGAACAGAAAAAGGAAGTGGGCATGAAACTGAACGAATTGAAGAACCGTGCCCAGGAACGTATAGCAGCACTTAAGGAATCATTCGAAATGCAGGATAACGGAGCTGCGGAGTTAGACCTTACACGTACTGCATACCCAATAGATTTAGGTACTCGCCATCCTTTGAGTATTGTAAAGAATGAAATAATAGATATTTTCAGCCGTATGGGATTTACAATAGCCGATGGTCCTGAGGTAGAAGACGACTGGCATGTATTCTCTTCAATGAACTTTGCGGAGGATCATCCTGCACGCGATATGCAGGACACATTCTTCATTGAAAGTCATCCTGACATTATCCTTAGAACACATACTTCATCTGTACAGAGCCGTGTGATGGAAGTTTCACAACCTCCTATCCGCGTAATCTGCCCGGGACGTGTTTACAGAAACGAAGCCATCAGCTATAGAGCTCACTGCTTCTTCCATCAGGTAGAAGGTCTGTATATCGACAAGAATGTTTCATTCACCGACCTTAAACAGGTATTGTTGCAGTTTGCACAGGAAATGTTCGGCGCAGACACCAAGATACGTCTTCGTCCGTCATATTTCCCATTCACTGAACCAAGTGCGGAAATGGATATCAGCTGCGATATTTGTGGAGGAGAAGGCTGTCCGTTCTGTAAATATACAGGTTGGGTGGAAATACTTGGTTGCGGAATGGTAGATCCGGCTGTACTTGAAGCTAACGGCATAGACAGTAAAGTTTATTCAGGATATGCATTCGGTATGGGTGTAGAACGTATAGCAAACCTTAAATATAAGGTTAAGGACTTGCGTATGTTCTCTGAAAATGATACAAGATTCTTGACTGAATTTGAGGCTGCCAATTAAATAATAAGACACAAACATAAAATCTTAAAGGCACGGGGTTCACATGATTGTGGGTCCGTGCCTTTAGACTATAAAGACATAAAATAGATTATGGGTAAAGACAGACTTATCACGCCAAGTTATTGCTGCATACTGGCTGCCAATTTCTTACTGTACTTCGGATTTTGGCTATTAATCCCGGTATTGCCATTTTATCTGGAAGAGATATTCAAGGTTTCCAATGCGACTATCGGAATTGTACTATCATGCTACACGATAGCGGCATTGTGCATAAGGCCATTTTCCGGATATTTCCTTGACACATTCGCCAGAAAGCCATTGTACTTGATAGCCTACTTTATTTTTACATCTATTTTTGCTGGATATATACTGGCCGGAACACTTACGCTGTTTATAATACTAAGAATAGTTCACGGATTTTCGTTCGGTATGGTAACCGTAGGTGGAAATACATTGGTCATTGACATCATGCCATCGTCCAGAAGAGGTGAAGGACTTGGATATTATGGTCTTACAAACAATCTTGCAATGTCAATAGGACCGATGTTCGGACTGTTTCTGCATAATGCCGGCGCATCATATACAACAGTCTTCTCATATGCTTTATGCTCAGGAATACTCGGTATAATCATGGCTTCATGCGTGAAAACAGAATATCGTCCACCAGTAAAACGTGAACCAATTTCACTGGACAGATTTATACTTATCAAAGGTTTGCCCGGAGGATTAAGCCTGCTTCTGCTCTCTATTCCTTACGGAATGACAACAAATTATGTGGCAATGTATGCCAAACAGATAGGTATAACAGCTGAGACAGGACTTTTCTTTACATTCATGGCTGTTGGGATGGCAATCAGCCGTCTTTTCAGCGGTAAATTAGTTGACAAAGGAAAAATTACTGAAGTAATAATGGCAGGAATGTATCTTGTATCTTTCTGTTATTTCGGACTTACAGCTTGCGGATGGACTATTGAATGGAACTACACACTCACTAGTAATTTTTTCTTCCTGATATCACTGCTGCTTGGAATAGGTTTCGGTACAATGTTTCCTGCATATAACACGCTTTTTGTCAATCTTGCCCCCAACAATCAAAGAGGAACGGCTACAAGCACTTACCTCACATCGTGGGATGTAGGTCTGGGTATAGGCATGCTTACAGGGGGAAGCATTGCGGAAATTTTATCTTTCAAATATGCATATCTGTTCGGGGCCATTCTGACGGTGGTCTCAATGTTTTATTTCAAATTCAAGGCAGGCCCACACTTCAACAAGAATAAAGTAAGATAATTATGATTTAATACTTATATGTAAAAATATATATATGGGAAAATCTTCCGTTAACTTCTGTTACCTGAGATGACATTATGAAGGAACGGAAAAGGTCTATATTATCACGTATAAAACCAGGAAAATAAGAAGCATAAAGTTCCGGAGTCTGTGCGACTTTATCCATATCGGCAACCATTATATACGAGGCGTCTCTCGACAAATTAGACAGACATTCATCAAATATCTTGTTTCTTGGCATAGACATGGCGTTTGTGATACATGAATCCACTTTCTCATGACCTGATATGATAAGAATACTATCCTCTGATAATGTTGGTATTTCTTCCAAACGCGATTTAACTTCCTGCATACAGCTGTCCGGTTCATACATCATACCACTAAGGTAAAGAACATCACTGTTGAGATGTAATTCAAATTCACTCCATACATGGGTTTGCCTTCCGGAAAGCAAAGGAAAAGATGCGGTACGACCATAAAAAGTCAAATAATTAGCAGACTTCTTAACTTTATGGTTGGAAAATACTACATCGTCGGAAAGAGACGTTCCATCCTTTATCGCATCTATTACACGTTCAATCAGCAACTTATGATAACTTATGACTAGATATCCATCCCCAGACAGGACGGACAGAAAATTGGCTGTTTTTCCCAATGGATATATCTCTATTTTCTTTCCCCTGTATTCTTCTACTTTTGGAGATATATTTTGACCATATCTCTGTTTCAATATATCACCTATAAAACCGCTTCCACTGCTTGATAACTTAAAATATGCCACAACATCTTTTGTTGAATTTGAGTTATGGAAACTTATCATAAGACGCTGGATCTGGTTTGACAAGCCGTGGGTATTTACAGAAGTATATTGTGTTATTCCGGTTAGAATATTTTTTATCAGTTCCGAATGATGAATTGTATCTAAATCTATAGCATATGAAGTACGTGGAAACTCACTTGTATAATATCCTATATTATCTGTATCTAGAACACCATAACAATCGTCAGGAATTAAAGCAAACATATCGACATCTTTACCTTTTTCCGCATCTGTCAAACTAACAAAACTATAGAATGCTACTCCAAGACAGAACAACAAGACAGACAATCCAACTCCTATTTTTACTATAGTGCGAAACTTCATATAACTCTTTTTCGCAAAGATAATATAAAAAAGTGAGATACTGAGCAAATCACGGAAATATGGTTGAAAGTTAATGGTTTATGAAGTTTTGACGATTTGGACGGGTGCCAAGTAAAACCGGTCGAAAGCCAACTTGAACCGGAATTGCGTTACTATCCCGTTACCGAAAACCGGATATGGTAACAGTACGGAAAAAGACGGCAAAACGAGGTGAAAACGCCACTTTTACAGGCGTTTGGACGCTTTTGGAGCGAAAAAGTCCTGCGGCAGGTTCGATTGCGGCGGTCTGCTGCGGTTTACATACAGCCTTACAGCTCTACACAAGGTAATTTTGCAAACATAAAAAATAGGAATTATGAGTAGAGCGACATTCAAGATTTTATTCTATTTGAAGCGCAACGCGCCGAAGAAGAACGGGCTGATACCGGTCATGTGCCGTATCACGGTGAACGGGAAAATCGCACAGTTCAGTTGCAAGCTGGACGTGGAGGAAAAAATGTGGAGCGTGGAGACCGGGCGACTGACCGGAAGAAGCAACGTGGCTTTGGAAGGCAACCGTATGCTGGACAAAATCCGCGTGGGAGTGAACAAGGCGTATCAGGACGTGTTCGACCGCGACACCTATGTCACGGCGGAGAAGGTGCGCAACGAATACCTCGGCATGGGTATGAATCACAAGACGCTGCTTGCCGTGTTCCGGCAGCACAACGAGGACTACGCCAAATTGGTGGGCAAGATGAAGAGCCAACGGAGCTATTGGAAATACTGCGTGGTTTACAAGCACCTGTCGGAGTTCATCAAGACCCGGTACAAAGTGGAGGACATCGCCCTGAAAGAGCTTGCCCCCGCCTTCATCACGGGCTTCGAGCTGTTCCTCCGTGTGGAGAAAGGGCATTGCACCAACACCGTATGGTCGTACATGATGCCCTTCCGCAGCATTATCTTCACCGCCATCAACAACGGCTGGCTGCAACGCGATCCGTTCTACGCCTACCACATTACGAAGGAGGAAACGAAACGCGGCTACCCGACGAAAGAGGAAATCACGCAGATGATAAACGGCACGTTCAAACGGAAGAACTATGGGCTGATACGCGACCTGTTCATCTTCTGCTGCTTCACAGGCTTGAGCTGGCGCGACATGGCAAACCTTACGGAAGAGAACCTGCAAGTTTCCTTCGACGGGCATCTGTGGATAAAGACAAGCCGCCAGAAAACGGGAGTGGAAACGAACATCCGCCTGCTGGACGTGGCGAAGCACATCATCGACAAATACAAGGGTGCTTCCAAAGACGGCAAGCTGCTGCCCGTACCATGCTATAACATCTGCAAATACGGCATTAAACAGGTAGCCAGACAATGCGGGATAAACAAAAACGTCACGTGGCACCAAAGCCGTCATTCGTATGCCACGACAATATGTCTTTCCAACGGCGTACCCATTGAAACGCTGTCGAAACTGATGGGGCACACGAGCATCCGCTCGACCCAGATATACGCGAAAATCACGGCTGAGAAGATGAGCCAAGACATGGAACTGCTCTCCCAAAAGCTCGCCCCGATGGAGAAGTTCAT
>JAHLFB010000027.1 GCA_018884025.1 Candidatus Phocaeicola faecipullorum | reverse complement strand
ATATCCGCGAATGTCTGTATGCCTATCGGGTAGAGTCTCTGCTGTGTGTCCATGGTCTGTGCGCTTTTGGGTTTCCAGCCTCAAAGTTACAAAAATCATTGTATATTTGCAGCATGTCAGGCAGTGTCTCCAAAATATTGTGCTCTATATTCCTGTCTTTCTGTTGCTTCCTATCTGCGGCACAGGTACAGCGGGATACGAGTGTCATCATCGACAGGTATTTTTATATTGAGGACGGAGATACGATGCGGGTTGACCGGGCATACGTTCCAGGGGATGCTCCGGCATCTGTCAGTTGTGAATCGGATAAAGCACTGTATGACAGTTTGAAAAACAGTCCTTCCGGCATCATCATATTGGAAGACGACAGTATTTCAGAGCGCAACGGGGTTGTCGCAAATGAAGCTGCGACTGCATCCGAAGAAGATGTTTCTGTCGTAATTCTGATCGTCGCAGTTGTGGCAGTGGTGCTCCTGGCTGTGCTTGCATTGTTCTTCCGGCATAGGGCCGCATTGAGAAAGAAAACCGCGGCATCAGTTCCTGCCTTCGACTCAGACTCCGTACGTTCCATCAGCGATCTTGTCTCCCTGCTGATGCGCCTTGCCTCTGAAAAGGACATTTCCGACGGAATGTCCAAGGACAGCATCAGGCAGCTCCGCGGTTTCGTGTCCGACAAGAACAGCCTGCTCTCGGCCATGCTGGCCTCCTATTCCGTAACACATCCTGAGTTCGTGCACAGGCTCAGGTCATACGGCCTCACCGATCAGGAGATAGGCTATTGCTGTCTCTATGCCGCCGGACTCAACGGCAAGGACATTACTTTTATCCTCAACGATGGCGGCCACGGACACTATAACACGGCCAGTGCCCTCCGCTCCAGATTCGGCCTGAAGGACCGCAGCGTCAACCTCAGCCAGTGGCTGAAATCCCTGTTGGCTGAAACTGAGAACGTGAAATCCTAATATTCTGAAAATCAGCCTTGTGAAATGGGCTGAAATCCCCGGTTCTGAAACTGAAAGCATTGTTTTGAAAGCTTGCTGGATGTACTTTTGCAACTGAAAGTTCCACTATTTCAAAACAACTAAAAATTCGGTTTTATGCAAAAGAAAGCAAAAATTTTATTTGCAGCCATTGTGTTATCAATGGCTGCATTGACTGCAGCAGCCGCCATAAAATTGGCTGCAGAAGAATGTGTCTCGGCAACAGATTGTTGGGATATGTATGGGACAGTGTTGGTGGAATGTGTTGGAACAGACGGAGCATGCTTGCTGTATTCTCCTGGACATGATCGTGCGTGTCCTGGCAGTATGTATGCAACGGAGACCGATGTGACAAAGCCAACAAATTAGTTGTGTGAAGGTTTAGAAGTTTTATGAGAGTACAGAGAATATAAGTGCTCTCATAAAACTTTTAAAGATCTGAATCAAGTTTATATGAAGAATTTGTCGTGGCTATTAATCAGTACAGTCTTGTTGTCGATAGAAGGCTATTGCCAACATGGTTCTTTTTCTTATGATGGTGCTGTATGGCTCCATGAAATATATATAGACGATGCTTACTATGGCGCGGATTCTATAACTAATGGTATGCTTAGGGTTGATTATATAGTAAATGTTGTGGTTGATACTGTGCAAGGTACTTCAGTAGAGCAAAAAGCAACTTTAGAAATAAGTGCAGAAGGCGTAAGCCGATTTTGTGTAACTGCTTACAAAACTTTAGACTTATTGCTGAAAGCAGGTGCATCCAGGAAAGAATTGGCCATGGAAGTGTATGGTAAAATAAATTATCCGCCAGCATTTTATAATATGTATTACCAAAATTATCCAAAGCGTGGAAAACTTACTTGTACCGGGCGAGTGTGCAATATGGATTTTAAATATGAAGAAAGTTTGCCTCAGATGGATTGGTGTATCCATGATAATCTTGACACATTGCTTGATTGTACTGTGCAGAAAGCAACGTGCCGATTCAGGGGGAGGGATTATATTGTCTGGTTCACTCACCAGATTCCAGTGACTGCAGGTCCATGGAAGTTTTCAGGTCTTCCTGGTCTTATACTTAAAGTGGAGGACAGCCATGGTCACTACAGGTTTACAGCAGAAAAAATTTATAGTATATCATCTGCGATAGAGATACCATCTTATTTGTATCTAAAGACAGACCGTGAAAGTTATATGGAAGCAGTACGTTTAAACATGGAAGATCATTTCCGGGCATGTCAACTATATCTCAGGGATATAGAGGTAAGATTACGTGAGGGGACAATCTTGAAGAAAAAGACTATGCAATATGATTTTATGGAAAAAGAATAGGTTGTTTATGGTTACTAAATTGAGTATATTTGTTATTGTGGTAAGCTCATTGAGCCTATCATCTTGTATTTCTAGAAATGAAAGATACTCGGATGGAACTGTGATGCGGGAGAAATGGCTGTCATTGAAAACATTTTCTTTTATATATGATATACAGTGTGTAGATATGGCCAGCCGCGAGAGAGCAGATACTACGTTCATGACTGCGCTATATGGACGGAATAAGGAGGATCCGTATATTATGTATGTTGTTACTGGAGACTGCTCTTATTGTATAGGAACAGCTTTGGACTTCATTCAGGTATGCATGTCAGCGGGGATGGAACGGTATCATCCATATATTGCGATAATTAATAATCCGGAACTCTTCAAATATTATTTAAGGGAGGATGGCTTGGATGAAGTCTTTCGTGGTTCAGATATGATATTGCTGCCTGAAGGTTTAGAAGTACCTGATGGGATGTATTTAATTTATAAGAATAGAATCCTTAATTATGCTGAATGGGAAATATAAGGCTTTTTTAGTCGTGTCGTTTGTTTTGATTGCGCTGATAATGGGAATATGCGTATTTATTATATGTAAGGTGCATATTTATGCGGTGTCGGAATTATCTATGTCACCTGAGTTAGAGCCTGGTGACAGAGTGGTAGCCATGGACTTTAGTGATGGAAAACGTCCGGATATCTTAGGGAAGGTTGTTGTTTTTTATTTCCCTTTTGGAAGTTTTCAAAACAGGATAGAATGTGTTCCTGAAGTCAAATTCATAAAAAGATGCGTAGGGATTCCTGGTGATACGGTCAATATACGTTATAATGCTGATAGGCGGAAAGATGCAGATGTGCCAATGACTTCCAGTGATGTTATAACAAATATCGGAGGGTATCATGGGGATGATATATTCAATATGTCGCCAGTGTACGTGCCGGCAGCAGGAGATACGGTAAAGACATCAGAGCCGTCTTATGCCTTATATAAAAAAATAATCGAGTATGAGCAGCGGCAGGGAAATATCTCCGGTAGTCCCGGTATGCATGTTTTCGACAGAAACTATTATTTTGTGACAGGAGATAATCATACGGCCTCATACGACAGCCGCCACTGGGGATTTGTTCCGGAGGAGTTTCTTATTTCATACATGTTGTTTAAATTCTGATCAGTTGATGTTCCGGGTACTGACAAATATTCTTCTTCTTGCTTCTGTGTCCTTGCTCTCGGCCGGGGCGCAGGAGGTGAGTGGTTTTGTTCGGGATTCTTTATCCGGGGAGTTGTTACCAGGGGCATTTGTGATGCTGATGGACAGTACCGGCAGGGTACTGGAGTATGGCGGAACGGACAGTGATGGAATCTTCGTTTTGACGGTCAGTAAAGCAGAAGCGGGCAGTTTTATCGAGGTGAGCATGATGGGGTATGCCCCTAAGAAACTCTACAGCCCTTTTCAAGACCGGTATGAGGTGGCTCTGAGGGAAGAGGCCCTGGCTCTGGAAACGCTGGTGGTGAAGGCAGAGAAGGTGCGCCTCCGGGGCGATACGATAGAGTATAGTGTGCCGACGTATGT
>JAHLFB010000248.1 GCA_018884025.1 Candidatus Phocaeicola faecipullorum | reverse complement strand
ATAGACAAGGCTCAGACATGGGCTTTGGCAGATGAGCTTGGAGTGCTTGATCTGATAAGAAACGAAACTCTGACATGCTATAACGGTGTGCAGGGCGACGGATGCGGACATTGTCCGGCGTGTAAGTTGCGTCGTGAAGGACTGGAGAAATATCTAAACTCCAAGAAAAAGTAATTTAAATGTTTTGTGTCGTTTTTAAGAACGATTAGAAAAACTTGGCGTTACACGTAGGTGTTATGCGCGTTACACGTTCGTGTTTCGCTCGTTACACGAACGTGTTCCACCCGTTACACGAACGTGTAACGGTAAATGTGTTTAGGAATTTAATATAATGGAAAGAAAAGAAGAACTGACTCTGCTTGGCGGCACTACTGTTTACCGTCAGGATTATGCCCCGGAGGTGCTTGAGGCTTTTGTGAACAAGCATCCTGAGAATGATTATTGGGTACGTTTCAATTGCCCTGAGTTTACAAGTCTTTGTCCTATCACAGGACAGCCTGACTTTGCTGAAATTCGTATAAGCTATCTGCCTGACGTAAAAATGGTGGAAAGCAAAAGTCTGAAACTATATCTTTTCAGTTTCAGAAATCACGGTGATTTCCATGAGGACTGTGTTAATATTATAATGAAGGACCTTATCAAACTGATGGACCCTAAGTATATCGAGGTGATAGGTATATTCACTCCGCGCGGAGGTATATCGATTTATCCTTACTGCAACTACGGCCGTCCGGGAACGAAATATGAGGAACTGGCTGAGTACCGTATGCGCAATCACGATTTGTAATTTTACCGCATATACCCAAAAGAAACAGCTTCATAAACATTCTGATTGATTGTTTATGAAGCTGTCTTGTTTTTATGATAACTCCAGTCCGAACGCTTCTTTCAGTTTCAGCAGATTAGGATTTTTCTTGCTCATCATCTGGAAACGTTCCACATGGCTGTAAGCTCTGATGTTTTCTTTTGGTGCGCTTATGCGTACTGTCATCTTTATCTTTCTGTTGTGCAACTGCTCCCTGAGATGGTTTTCTATCTGCGGTGCCAGCTGCTGCATGTATTTTTGCACCATCTCGTTATCTACTGCCACTTCGAATGTAGTCTGGTCGTCAAGCAGTTTCGGTGACATGTTCATCATTCGTCCGGCATTTGCGGCTTCCTCTTTTGGTAGTCGTGTGGCGAATTCTCTCCAGTAGTAGTTCAGGTCTTTTTCATATACAGTGTAGTCTTCCCACTCTTTTTCTGCCTGTTGAACCTGAACTGCAGAATCCTGTGCCGTAGCTTCTTCCTGATGCTGAGGCTTTTTCTTTATGGACGGACCTAAAATACCGGCTTTTACCACAGGTATCTTCTTTTCTTGCGAAACTTTCAGTCCGTCAGGCAGTTTATGCTCCTGTGGCGGCTGTGTTGTCGTTTTGCCGTAAGGTTGTTGTGGCTCGGAGGTATTCTGCTGAACTGCCGACTGTGCGGGTTGTTGAACCTGTGCTGTCTGGTTTACCTGAATTGCCTGTTGCGGTTGGGCTACTGTTTGTGCGGTCTGTTGCTTGTTGAAGATGGGCTTTATCACTTTAGGGCTACGCCCATTGCCGGTGTCGTCGTCTTCTGACGTTATCTGTGCCAGTTGTATCAGGGTCAGTTCCACCAACAGTCGTTTGTTCTTGCTCTGCCTGTAGTTCAGGTCGCAGTCGTTACACAGTTTCATAGCCTTGTAGAGGAATTTCTGTTCGCATTTCTGTGCCTGAGTCTTGTATCTTTCTCTGATTGACGCACCTACTTCAAGGAGTTGCAGTGTCTGTTCGTCTCGGCTCACAAGCAGGTCGCGGAAGTGTGAACTAAGTCCGGTGATGAAGTGATTGCCGTCGAATCCTTTCTTCAATACCTCGTTGAACAAAAGCATACATTCCGATACTTTGTTTTCCAGAATATAGTCTGTCAGCCTGAAATAATATTCGTAGTCAAGTACGTTAAGATTCTCGATGACACTCTTGTAAGTGATATGTCCGTTGGAGAAACTCGTCACCTGATCGAAGATAGACAAGGCGTCTCGCATACCTCCGTCTGCCTTTTGTGCTATTACGGTCAGTGCTTCCGGCTCAACGTCTATACCTTCTTTCTGTGCCACGCTTTGAAGATGTTCCACAGTGTCAGTCACGCTGATGCGGCTGAAGTCGTATATCTGGCATCGGCTCAGGATAGTAGGCAAAATCTTATGTTTCTCTGTTGTGGCAAGAATGAATATCGCATGGTGAGGCGGTTCTTCCAGAGTTTTCAGAAAAGCATTGAAGGCTGCCGTTGACAGCATGTGTACCTCGTCGATTATGTAAACCTTGTATTTGCCTATTTGTGGCGGAATGCGTACCTGTTCTATAAGCGAGCGGATATCTTCCACAGAGTTGTTTGACGCTGCATCCAGCTCATGGATATTGTATGAACGCTGTTCGTTGAATGCCTTGCATGATTCACACTCGTTGCAAGCTTCGCCGTCCGGTTTCGGTGACAGGCAGTTTATTGTTTTTGCGAAAATACGTGCGCATGTGGTTTTTCCTACTCCTCGCGGTCCGCAGAAAAGGTAGGCATGAGCCAGTTTGTTGTTGGCTATTGCATTCTTCAGTGTTGTGGTAAGCGCACGTTGCCCTATGACAGTATCGAAGGTGGCAGGGCGGTATTTACGTGCTGATACAATATAGTTGTCCATAAATCAGGATGAGTTTTTCTTGTTTAAAAAAGTATTCGCAAAGATAGTGCAAACCTAGTGAAGTACAAAGTGAAAACAAAGTTTTCAGTTTTTGTTCCCAATATGAAATATATTTTGTCAATAGATATTTTTATATCAGAATTAAGATATACGTCCGGTCTCTATCTCTTTTTCCAGAAAGTCATAAACATAGAGTGGACTCTGAAAATAAAGTCCTGTTTTGCTGTCTTTCAATTTTTCAAAAGTGTCGGATGTATAAAGCGTGTCCAATGCAGTTTCCAGATCCATATTCCGTCGTTCCATTAACAATAGAATAAGGTCTTTGGTCATACATTCCATCATATATTCAATATCTGTCATAGCTTTCTCAGAAGTTTAATGGCACGTTCCGTTCCGAAAAAGTATTGGAAGGTAATTCCTTTCATGTACTTTAGTCGTTCCAAAAATGTCTGTAAGTCTATATTATGTTCCATGTAATTGCGTATCTGTAAACCCACACGGTCATTGGCTATAGGGCCATATACTATATCGTAATCGTGAACGGGGGTATCTGAGTTTACATTGTTGCGGTTGGCAAATATGAATTTAGCCCATTCTTCATTGTATTCCTTGAAACATTTTATGTGTAAATCTTTAGAATTATCTGTTAATATACTTTCATCAAATTCATAGATATTTACAACAGGTTCCATATCAAGCTGCATAGCTTTATATGCTGCCATTTCGTATGCCTGCTGTATGTTATCAGAAAGATAAAATCCTTTGCCAAAATCTTTATTGGGTTTTGATTTAGACAGGTCAATATTTATAATATCAACAGTAGAACCGTGGTAAAGTTTCATGCTATTGCCCCTCCGTGGCGTTTGCAATATGCTGTGATGTCTTCCAATACATCTTCCATTCTCAAAGTATGAGCTATGTTATAATGAATGTTTATAAAACGGATTGCGTCGAAACGCCGCAAATAACGATACGCCTGACTTTCGGATAGATGTTTTGTCTTTGCAAATTCAGCAATGAAAGCAACAATATATTCAGCCTTATCACGTATTTCTGTACTCATAATTATGTTTATCTGTTATAATTATCTTTATGGCAAAGATAATTATTTCTGCCGACAATTCATTATGCGGTATGAAAGAATTGGGGCTTACAGCATTTATTCTTATATTTGCGCAATTAAAAATCCTTTTGTCATGAAAGAGAAACTTGAAAAGATATGGAATTATGTACGTATTCACAAATATGGTGTGACATTGGCTGTGTTCGTACTTATAATAGGTGTTCTCGATGAGAATAGCTGGATAGAGCGTTTGGAGCATCGTAGGGAAATTAACAGGCTAAATACTGAAATAAGGCATTACAGAAAACAATTTGAGGATGATAGCAAGCTGTTGAAAGAAATCTCTACAAATCCTGAGGCACTTGAAAAGGTTGCGCGCGAGAAGTACCTTATGAAGAAAGATAACGAGGATATATTTATTTTTGAACAGGATCTGGAAGATGAGTAAAATAGACAATACAATAGCCGTTACAGGTGCAGTTGTACTTTTTGCGGGACTTATTCTGCAGTTTGTGAAATTTGAATATGCACCTTATATTTATATTGCCGGAGCATTGATGTTCGGGTGGATTCAGGCAAAGACGGGGAGATACTTTGGTAAGAATATAGTCCTGAAGCGATTGAAACGTCAGCAACTGATTGGAGCTATGCTGCTTGTTATAGCCGGTGTGATGATGATACTGTGGCATCACAATGAATGGATTTTATGCCTTAGTGTAGCTGCTGTATTGGAACTATATACGGCATACCGCATTCCATATGAGGAAGAGAAGGAAAAATAATTCCTTCTCTTTTTTTTATAGTTTACTGTAAATTTCTTTTATTAATTGGCATGCTGTTTCAAGGCTTATTGTACCAGTATTCAGCATAAGATTATAATGATGAGGCTCTCCCCATTTACGACCGGTATAATATTCATAGTGACGAATACGGTTACGGTTTATACGGCGAATTTCCGATTCTGCATTCTCACGCTTTATACCGTATTCGCTGACACAACGGGAAACGGCGTTTTCGATATCTGAATAACAGAAAACTTTCAATACCTTCGGATAGTCTTGCAGGATGAAATCTGCACATCGTCCAACAATGATACAAGGCTCTTTTTCAGCCAGTTCCTGAATAATCTTGCTTTCTGCCACAAACAGAACATCGTCCGACGAAAGGCTACCTTCCAAGGGTTGTTCACTGTTTTTCGACATGATACATTTAAGCCAGAATGACGGAATAGACTGTTCGTTTCTGGCAATGAAGTTTTCATCCATACCGCAACGTTTGGCGGCCATACCGATAAACTCTTTGTCATACAGTTTTATTCCAAGCTCTTTAGAAAGCATCTCACCAAGCTGATGTCCGCCGCTGCCATATTCACGGGCAATGGTAATGATGATATTTTTGTTTTCTTTTGCTTCTGTGACTTTTTCATCAGCGGCAGGGGTAATCCATTTGTCGAGAAACCTGTAATATGGACTTACGAAATGAACTATAGGACCTACTATCAGTGCAGCAATAACAGTACCTTCTCGTACACCATATATGCCGGACATGAATATCAGCGACAGGAGGCAGGCAATAGCTACCAGTGTGACATCAAATCCAAGTTTTATGTATCCGAACTCGCCACGGAAACGGCGTGTAATAACCTTTACGAAGTATTCTCCAGCCATCATTGCCGCATTGGCTTTTACTTCAAGAGCTATACCTACAGCCAATATCACACAACCTATCAGCAGCGCTATAATCATGCTTGGATATGTTGCCGGATTGAGCCAGAACAATATATAGTGCATACATATATCTATGAATATTCCGAAACAGAATGATATCGGTATCTGCAACAGAAACATGCGCAGATCGTCTTTGAGATCCTGACGCGTCATCATGAAAGGTTCGAGAACGACGAACAGTATGTTCAGCATGATAGTCCATTCGCCAATGGTGAAAGGAGTGAACATACTAAGAACGTAAGTTACGCTGGTAATGGGGGATGTACCCAAGGCTGCTCTGGTGATAAATGCTATTCCCAGTGCGTTGACAAACAATGCCACACAGAACAGGAGATAGCGTCTTAGAAGAAATTTGCTCATATTGTATTTGTCATTTGTAAAACAGTTGCAAAGTTCACCCTAAAATCTATAAAGACAGATATAAAAGAACAACTTATTTTGGTTAAAAACGAAACAAAAACTATCTTTGTTGTAAAAATCAGATTATGGATATCTCTGTATATGAAGTAATGAAATCAAGTGGAATGACAGCAGGAAATACGTGTTGCTGTGATTTGGACGGTAATTCCGGTGATTATAGCGGAATTATATTTGAAAAGGGATTTTTCTTTCTTCTCGTCATAAACGGAACAGTAAAGCTTTCTGATATTTATGGCAATTATGACCTTTGCCGTGGAAAACTTGTTGTTCTAACACCGAGTACTACAAGCTCAATCGGACACTTCGATGCAGACTTTTCGCTGAAAATCGTATATATAGTACCTTCGTATTTTGACAGTCTTCCTGACGGGCAGCCGCTGTATAATCAGGTGGCAAGGTATCTCGGCAATTACAGGCTTCCGGTGTTTGATATTGAAAGTGAGAGGTTCTCTTATCTGAAACAAACCATGTCGCTTTTTGGTGACAGGCTTAATGCTATGAATGTATATCACGATGGAATAATACGAAACCTGTGTAATTTCTTCCTTTTACAGATAGCGGATGCCTTGTGTACTGAAAATAACGATACAACAGTGTATGTGAAGCGTGAAAACGAAATATTCCGGAATTTCAAGAAATTGTTAGTAGAGAATTATCGCAAACATCATTCAATAGGTTTTTATGCAGACAGTCTGAACATTACTACTACCTATCTGTCGCGAGTGGTTAAGAATGTTACAGGCAGTACTGTCTGTTTCCATATATCGAAGATGCTTTGCTCTGACGCACGCCGTATGCTTGAGTGTACTGATATGGACATTAAGGAAATTTCTGATATGCTGGGCTTTTCCGACCAGTCCGTATTTGGAAAGTTCTTTATGCGTAAGACAGGAGTATCGCCTCTGAAATTTCGTATGAAGAACGATTTGCAGAGGCGGGATAAATAATGGCTTGTTATTCGCTTAATGAGATTGTAACCGTTACATCGCCGTTCCCAAGAATTCTAATCAGCTCATCGCCTGAAGTATTGTCTATTTTCCCAAGTGGAGTCAGCGAGTATGTATTCTGAGCGTAATAAATCACGAAATACTGCCCTAGGTAGAGAATCAGATCACCCGGTTGTGTGGTGAGTCTTTCGTTACATTGCGGTAGGGTAGTTCCTATAGGGCCGACTTTCTCCATTCCGGCATAGTCATTCATGTTTATGGTTAGAGGACCTTCTTTGAGCAGATTTACTAAAGCTCCTGTTGATACGTTGTCTTTTAGTGTGGCTGTGAGTGTCGTTCCGTTAACTGCGATTTTAATTGTTGAGTTGCTCATATTTTCTTCATTGTTATTCTGGTTGTCGTTGTTTGTATTTTCTTCGTCTTGGTTGTTGTTACCGTTTGAAATTTCAGTTTCTGTACCATTGCCGGACGGTATTTCCGGTTCAGTGCTGCACGCCATTGCAAACATGGAGTAGATGAAAACAAAAAACAGAAATCTTGCTTTTTCCATAATCATAGTCTTTATCATTTTGTATTGATACAAAGGTATTGACTTTGCTATTAAGGCTTTATATACAGATTACTGATGATTGTACCAGAATTACGGTTTCTCTTTTGTTTACATTTAATCATTTAGTATCTTTGTAACATCATGGAAATACATAAGATAGAAACAAATAAGAAGAAATATTTAGATTTGCTATTATTGGCAGATGAACAGGAGTCAATGATTGACCGTTATTTGGAAAGAGGCGATATGTTTGTTATGTTTAATACAGATTTAGAACCTGTTTCCTCCGCAGTCGTGACAGATGAAGGTGATAGTGTATGTGAACTTAAAAGTTTGGCAGTTTCTCCACAATATCAACGAAAAGGTTACGGAAAGCAAATGGTGGATTTCTTATGTAAACGTTATGCAGACAAATTCAAATATATGATAGTCGGTACAGGAGAGAGTGCAGAAACTATGTCTTTTTATAAAAACTGTGGCTTCAAGTATTCTCATATTGTTCCTGATTTCTTTACTGCCAATTATGATCATCCGATTGTAGAAAACGGGATAACATTAAAGGATATGGTATATTTAAGAAAAGAATTGTCTGTATGTAAGGTCTGATATTGATGAACATGGAAATCCTTCCCAATTATAAAAATGAAGTTATATGAGTAATTTAATGTTACTTTTCCCAATATTCTTTATGATACATGAATTTGAGGAAATAATAATGGTTGAGAAATGGATGGGGAAATATCGTACTGATTTATATAGGCGTTTCCCTGTTTTGTCACATCGTATAGCTATGCTGACAGAAATTGATACACGAAGTTTCTCAATAATAGTGGCAGAAGAATTTCTGATAGTATCTGTACTTACCATAATAAGCGTTATGACTGGTAATATTATCTTTTGGTATTGTGGCTTGTCTGCATTCAGTATTCACCTGTTAATCCATTTATTGCAATTTATTATTTGGGGTAAATATATCCCTGCAATTGTATCTACTGTTGTATGTGTGCCATACTGTATTTGGTCACTTTATGAAACATATCATATTTTGAGCTCAGTAGAGTTTATTGCGTATTCCGTAGTAGGTTTCATCTTTGGTGGTATAAATCTGTTTTGTATGCATAAATTACTTAGACGTTATGGTAAAAGGTAAACTTATACAAAGATATCTGCCAGCAGATTATGCTGATTGTTTTCATAAAACTTTTTTCATTTTATAATTCGTCAACTTCAAACGGTTTGCCTGCTGTTTTTGCTCGCATTCAACAACATATCCTTTGTGCTCAAAGAATGGACGTGCAGTTTTGCTTACTTCCGATGTAATTTCTTTTACTTTATATTGTCTTGCTATCTTTTCGACTTCAGAAAGTAACAGAGTTGCTATACCTTTACCTTGCCAGTCCTTATGTACAAACATGGAATGCAGATAACCGTTTTTGTTCATTGAAGAATATCCAATCAGGCAGCCTTGTTCATTGAATGCTCCTATAAATTGATTATTAAATAGGATTTCTTTCCAGTGTTCCATGTCGTCACCGCATGAAGCCCAGTCTTCCACTTCCTCCTTTGTATAGTCTTTAATATTGATATTTAATACAGTGGTATGAAATAGATTCTGCATATCATGTATGTCTTTTTCTTCAAGTGGACGAATTTTATAGTTCATTTGTTTATCCATGGTTTTACTTTTTATTATAATCATCTTTGGTGAGTAATGTAAAATGTTCGGTACGTTCGTCGCCTAAAGGAGAAATTTTCCCTTCTTCTGTATGGTGATATTTGAAACCGCATTTATCCATAACTCTACGTGATTTCGTATTTCCGTCATAATATCCGCACCATACTCTTTTTATATCAAGTTCGTCAAAGCAACGTTTCAGAAGACGGTTTACTGCTTCCGGTATAAGTCCCTGTCCCCAGTAAGGAACACCAATCCAATAACCTATTTCTGCATCACCTTCCTGCATATTCGCACTATGTACGCCGTCACCGAACATGATGCCTACACTGCCTATAGGTTCGTTTGTTTCTTTCAATACTACAGCGTATGTTTCAGGAGTAGATAAGATATCTCGTATTACATCTTTACTGTTTTCAACTGATGTATGTGGTGGCCATCCTGCAATAGGTCCAATAGCAGGATCTTTGGCATATTTATAAAGCGATTCTGCATCGGCTTCAATCCACGGACGGAGAATAAGTCTTTTAGTTTCCATGAAATGTTTTGTTATATATTTTTCTTATTTAATGAGATATATCATTAAATCTCATCGTTTCTTAGCTCAACTGACTCAATAAATTCATCCCTGTTCCTGCAACTGAACACGTACGTCTTTCTGTCTGTACGAATAAGGATTAATTCATTAATATCGGTTGCATACATAGTGTAATTTCCTAATTTTTTATTTTTGAATTTTCCTAAATATCCAAATAGGCCACCGCTGCCGAATATTCGAATAGAAAAAGCTGTTTCTGAGTTTGGTATGGCTTTTATTGCTATAATATCCTTTATAGGTATATTAATATCGCCCAACAGTCTGTGTAAAATTATTTTATCATTTCCAATAGTTAACCGTATCGGCATATAGCCTAATCCACCTATAATAGTAGCTATAAAAACAACTATGAGCGTGTATTTGAGCCAAAGCATTGATGACGGAAAATCATCTGTCCAGATAAAATATGTAGATGCTACCAAAATAATGATTGTTATGGCTGTTATGGCCGTAACTCCCATACTCCATGTACATGGGAAAGAAATTCTGTCGTTTCTCATAATGATATGTATTGGAAGTATTATTGTTTATAATCTATTGAACCAAAACAAATATAACTAAAACAGTTGTAATTATTATAATCAGTAATAGATTTTTTATGAAATAAAGAATTTATCCGTGATATTCGGTTATTATTTCACTAGCCCATTCAATCAATATGTGGCTTCGTTTGGTAAAGTCGTTTTCTTGAAAATCTGCAGATGCTATATTCAGTATAGTACGGTCTTTATCTGTGACATGTTCTGACAGGAGTTTCATTGAACTGATGTAAGAGCCTGTATCAAGAAAATGTTTCATGCGTACGGTGAAACGTGCAGCTTTATAGAGTCCGACTAAGGTGTTTATATCTTTTGCATGAAGAAAATTATGGGAACAGGCATGATACAGGTTACAGGCTCCGGTCAAAACGGAGCGGCGTATGTCGTCATCGCTAGATATTTTTTGCAGATAATCTAATGTACCGATTATGGGCTTCGTATCAAGAACCAGTTGAAGGAGATCTGATTTTTCCCAGTTAATCAGTTCTCTTTCTCCGGATACGAATCCGCATATCATGTCATGTTCATCGAAAGAATCAAGCATTGACTGGTAATTCTGTAAGTCCTTAAAATTTACTTCGTCAAGAATTATTACCACATCTATGTCGCTGTCGGCTGTCTGTTCGCCTCGTCCGTAACTGCCTTGCAGTCCGAAAAACTTAATTCTGTTGCCGAATAGTGAGATAAGTCTCTCTTGAAAAACTTTCAGCCAGGATATTATGTCGAAGTTGTTCTCATTCATATCGTTTGTTTATTCTTGATATTATTGTCGGTGCAAACATTGTCGTCAGGACTACCAATATCCATAAATTTCCGGATAGCGGATTATACGCTGCTATGAGTTCTTTCATAGGTACACCTGTTCCTATTCCGGATGTGAATTCAAATATAACGGTGAGCAGCGTCCATATTATGCCGGCTATGAAACTTTCTTTTCTATTAAGTGTGACTAGTCGTGGAAGGAGCAGCCATGTGATAAACAGTATCATGATACTAAGCAGGATACCGCTAGCGGCTGTAGCCAGTGCGGTATCCAGATATTTGGTTAATACATATTCCCTGAATCCACCATTAAGTATTGCTGCCGGTATGAAACATAACCATACCAAGAAGGACTTGAGATATTTCATATATTTTTTGCTCTTATGCGACATATTGGCTCTAAATCATGCTAAATGTTTTTCTGGTTGTTATACTTTATTGTTGTTTATCAGCCGAATATCTCTCGTAACTCTTTATTGCTTAGTTTGCCTATCCAGCTTTCACCACTTGAAACGGTCATATCTGCCAGATGCTTCTTTTTCTGTATCATGTCATTGATACGTTCCTCGAATGTA
>JAHLFB010000247.1 GCA_018884025.1 Candidatus Phocaeicola faecipullorum | reverse complement strand
CACGGATGCCAAGTTGTTTTCAATTGCAACAGATTTCTTATGCTTATAAATTAAATCTGTCATATCACCATATAGGATAAGGCCAGCCATATCCGTTCCATGGAAGCTATGATCAATAGTGTCATAAACTCCTATTGCACTTTTCATCATATCATCCGATAAGAATGGAGCTATCAAATCATGAGCATTGTTTACACCTGAATCCAATAAGCCCACCCTTACACTGTCACTGTTTATTGAAATCTCAATTTCATCTCTAATAAGCTCACTCCATTCCCTGCTTTCATCATGGGATTTTACAAGTATTGAAGGCTGTTTATAAGGACGTATTCCCTCTATATAACCAACAGATAAAGGTAACTCACATAATTGTTGTTTTGTTGCTTTGATTAACAGAACAGCAACTCCTTCAAAGTCCAGAATATTTTTACCTGCTGATATAAGGCCAAGACTGTCTAAAGTTTTAGTAAGTTCCTCTACATTATAATCATCACCTTTGGTTACCCATATTTCAAATGTCTGCAGATGATTATCTGGTAGCATATCAAAATCTTCTGCAGAAGTATAAAGACTATGAATATCAGCTTGTTCAATAGAATTGATGGGCTCAATAAGAGTTGCATTCTTAGGGTTTCCATTTATTGTGCAAATTTCTTCATTTGCATACTCATTAGCCTTCTTATCCAACCAATCTTTTTTTTCTTTTTTGATATATATGGTAACATCAACATTTCCTTCACCTTTATCTTCTGAAATTTTTAGAATTGATGCTCCACTTCTTTTTGCCAATGCCTGAGGAACAAAACCTGAAACCATATCAAAGTTCATATAAACACCATCTGCAACAGGTAATCCTCTTTCTGACCGTTGTGACAAAGTTTCTATTGCCTTATCAATAGCTGTATTATAAATTTCTTTTATATAAGCCGCATGTTCCTGTCTGTTTCTTTCAGGCATGGTTGGCGGTTGTACAGACCTGGTTCTTGGTGTAAAAGAACGATCTTCTGCTATCTTATTTCCTAAGAAAAAATGTTTCTTTTGCATATTACCTACATATTCAACCTATTTCACGGCACAGTTGATTTCGTTTGTCAACAATCATTTTCACCATTTCCATATCTATAGGCAAATCATTTAACAGTGATTCTTTGAATATGTCGGAGCATACCATTTTTATCTCTGCATGGCTCATTCCCATAAATAAAGGTTCAGCCTGAGAGAAATCCAGATTTTTTGCTGTATATAAATATTCACGCAACAACAACAAACGTTGTTCTGCATCCGGCATTCTGTATTCAATGACATCATCAAAACGCCGGAACATTGCCTTGTCGATGGACTCTATTGCATTTGTAGCTGCAACAATAAAACTATCAGAAGAATCACGCTCCAACAACTGCAGGAATGTATTAAGTATTCTGCGTTGTTCACCGACCTCATTTTCCATTCCACGTTGTGCACCTATAGCGTCAAACTCATCAAAGAGATAAACGGCAGGAACTTCATCTATAAAATCAAAAATACGGCTAAGTTTCTGACCTGTCTCACCCATGAATTTAGTGATAATCTTTTCTGTTCTTACAATAAAGAAAGGAAGATTAAGTTCCTTTGCCAATACCCCTGATGTCATAGTCTTACCTGTACCAGACATACCATAGAGTAACAGCTTACGGCGATTTGCAAGGCCATATTTCTGAAGTTCTTCTCTTCTTGTATATTCCTTTATTACCCTTTCCAGCTTCTCCTTTACAGACTTATCTGTAACCAGATCATTCAAACTGTCATATGTTTCAGTCTGAAGCAACAAATCGTCAACATCCTTATTGCGTGGAATAATTTTTAAATTGCTAAAAGAGGTCTTTTTCTGGCTTAACAATTCCTGGATAGTTCTCGCCAATACAGCATGACCATTCTTTGCCTCTACAGCTGAAATCTGTAAGGCAACCTTTCTGAATTGTGCATCATCATTGTTTAAATGATTGCGTATCAGAGATAATATTTGGTCTGCATTTGCCATCGTAATATGGTTATAAAATTATTGATGTACAAAAATACTTTGTTTCCGTCAAATAGTCAACTCTATCATTAAAAATTGCTAAATATTTATGCTTTTTTATCTAAGAACTTGGTGATTTCACCAAAAAAACTAGTAGAAGTCTTTTAATACTACCATTATATTTTTGATTTGTATTAAACCTTTACTTCTTTCATCATCAGAGTTCAGATTAATCATTTATGTAAAATCAAATTCATTCTGTTTGAAAGTGTGTTGCATTTCTGTTATCACTTCCTCCTGCATGTCCTGTACTTCAGCCACCACTTCAGTTTCAAGATCCAACCCGAAAGTCTCCTTCAGCTGGAGATAATCAAAGCATAAAGCCTTCGGTCGGTTTACCTTTACCTTTTTAACCTGCTCTCCATTCACAATGTCAATGGTATAGTCTGGAAGTCCGCTGGGCAGAAGTATGGTGAATCTGTCCTGTTTCAGGCCCAGGTATGAAGCATGGGATTTCAGGTAGGACATGATGGTGGACCAGTTTGAACGGTTGGAGGTTGAACCTGCATTCCGGCTGTTGAACAGTGATGCCACGGCTGCCGTGTTCAGATAGAGAATAGGACGTGCT
>JAHLFB010000246.1 GCA_018884025.1 Candidatus Phocaeicola faecipullorum | reverse complement strand
TGTAATATCGAAAAAGGGAGAAGAATATTTCAACAATGTATTCGTGAAGAAGTTCGACAATGCGACTATCATAGGGCTGCTTCTGACACTGGTTATCCTGTTCTCATTTCAGGGAGAGACCATCCTTGCCAATCCGTTGCATATTCTGTTGATTGCCGTACCTTTGATCATACAGACATTCTTCATATTCTTCCTTGCATACGGATGGTCAAAGGCTTCCGGATTGCCTCATAATGTAGCTGCCCCGGCAGGAATGATTGGTGCGAGCAATTTCTTTGAACTTGCCGTGGCGGTTGCAATTTCGCTTTTCGGCCTCCAGTCCGGAGCGGCACTTGCGACAGTAGTCGGTGTGTTGGTAGAAGTGCCTGTCATGCTCTCGCTTGTTAAGATAGCCAACAACACCAGGAAATATTTTAAACAATAAAAACCTATAAACAATCTACAGCAACATGAAAAGGAATTTAATGCTGGTTGCCGTTACAATGCTATTGGCTGCCACATCTTGTACGGCAAGCGGCAACGGAGCTAATGAAAAGACTGTAACATCAAGTGTAAAGGAGCAGCTTGAAAAGGCAAAAGACGAAAGAAAAACTGTTTTTATGATTGTGACAGACAGTGCCACGAATGCGTCAAGGCTTGACAGCATCGTAGGCTCTGTCATCACAGAAAAGAGTAACGTGACGGCTGTTACCATGAATATGGATGAGAAGGCAAATGCAGAACTTGTGAAAGAATACCGTCTGAACGGTGCTCCCACGCCGCTGGTACTTGTCATGTCAGACAGAGGACTGCTGATGGGCGGGATGCTTGAAAACCAGGTAAGCAGGGAAAGCCTTGAAGAAGCCATACCACCCCCGAAGTTCAGTGATATAAGTTATGCACTCAGTAAAGGAACTCCCGTCATAGCCCTTGTGTCAAACAGCAAGTTTGAAAGTGATGCTAAGGCTGAAAATATATGTAAGTCAGCAAAAGACAGCATGTCTGGCAAGGTGGAAGTTATCAGAATCGACACAGAGGATTCAGCTGAAAGCAAACTCATCACCATGCTTAATATTAAGGGAAAGCTGAAAGACAGCTACATCGTGGCAATCAACGCACAGGGCATCATGTCTGGCAGATTTGAGAATGTACCTGATGTGGGCGAGCTTGTGGAAGCTGCACAGAAAATTGTCCAGACAGGATGTGCTCCGGGAGGATGCGGACCGACCTGTAACTGATTCTTTTAAATAACGGTAATACTTGTGTGTTCTGACCCTGTTCTGATTCCGGAAATATTTTCGGGACAAGACAGGGTTTTAATCGGATAAATAAAAATTGGGTTATATATGAGTAAAGAATGGTTTCCTCTTATTGACGAGGACAAATGTATCGGTTGTCTTGCCTGCTACAATAAATGCAAGCATGGTGTTTATGATGTTGAAAACGGCCGTCCGGTAGTCGTGTACCGTGAAGGGTGTATTGACGGCTGTCACGGCTGCGGGAACTTATGCCCGGAAGGTGCAATTATCTATTCGGGTGAATATAAGGAACACATCAAATGCAGTTGTGGTTGTGGTGGCTAAGACGTTACAATCGGAAAAACAAGAGACATCCGGCCGTTGGCATATATGCTGACTGCCGGATGTCACTTTAATAATATAAACACACGATGATATGAAGATTTTTATTATTTCAGACAGGGAAGATATGGCAGATATAGCTGCGGACATACTTCGGAATCTTGGAAACAATTTCGAAGTATATACTGAAAGTGACATGGATCTGACGGAAGCGGAGCAGAAATGTTGGGACTATGTTCTGTACATATCCTTCTATCGGAATAGAACAGGTGATTTGGACCGTTTAGACGGTTACAGTGTTATTTTACAGGTAAAATCATGTACTGTAACAGAAGCATGTAAAGGAGAATGCAGCGTCAATCTGTATTCAACCCTTAAACTTTTAGTTCTGAGTTTTTATGAACAATATCTGAGAACCACCTACTAAGCCCTTCTGTATTTTACATAATTCAGGAGTGCTATCAGAGCACCAAGGGCAATTATGATACCTGAATGAGTAAGATTGAAAAGAATAACAGAAGCGGGAGCACCCATGATGACAGAACCCCAGAAGATAGGACAGAAAAAACCAATAAGAGCAATATTCCTGCCAAGTTTGATGCCAGCCTTATACTCTTCAGCCTCGCATGACGAAACTTTTCTTTCTTCTTTTTTACCGGTAACGGCATTGACGCACTTCTTGCCTGCCATCGTATAGGGGCATGACATAAATATCTGACTGATAAATCTTTTAATTGAACTCATGATTATATTGTTTTATTTTCATTACGAAGATTAAGCAATGCCTTGCATTTTTCTTTTTCCGCTTCCATTTCTTTCTCAGGAATACTCCTGATAGCATCTATTATGAAAGCATAAAAGGAATCATCCTTGATATTAAGATAATAATAAACCCAGCGGCCTTCCTTTTTTTCGGATATAATATTAGCCTTTTTCAGGATATTCAGGTGTCTTGACACATTATACTGCTGTTCACACAAGACTTCCATAATTTCACTTACACAGACTTTAGAGTCAATGTTACTCAGAAGCCAGACTATCTTTAACCTTGTTGTATCGGACAAAGCCTTAAATGTATTGGTATATTGTTCATCCATATTTATATCATATATGTATATATGCGCATATTTGCATACGTTGCGCAAATGTAATGCATTCGTTAATCATATACAACAATACATGCAGATTTTTAATTTGAAAATCATTAGTGTCCAATAAAAATGGACGAGTTAAAAATTTAATCAAATAGTCCTTCAAAAAGGGGACAATTGAGTTCTTTGACATCATTGAAATTAGTCTTATCGAACAGATCACGTAAGTGGGTTTTGTCCGTTAGAGAGATACTTAGAATCTGCAAAACTTCGTAAGTTGAGCGTTTCAATTGCATATCGTGTTGAACTATAGCTACGAGACAGTAAGTAATGATCGCCACACTGATTTGAATGCGGACAGCGTTTTCTGTTGTACCCCAGAACCTCTTTATTTTAAGGTGTTGCTTT
>JAHLFB010000001.1 GCA_018884025.1 Candidatus Phocaeicola faecipullorum | reverse complement strand
CGCAAGTAATAAAGTATTATCAGTCAACAAGTTGACTTAGAAGGTAAAGCTTAAATGCCAAACAGCATTATACAGTCAATGTACTTACTATTAAACTTTACATACTGAAGACCACTTTAGGTGGGCTGATAACTCCTTTATTACTTTAAAACTCAAGTTTTGCATTTGCGAAACTTGAATAATATAATATTAATTCAAACATGAAAAAATTAATTACGATTACATGCCTGATGATGATGCAGGCTGGAGCAATGGCAAAAATAGTATTGCCTGAAATCTTGAGTGACAATATGGTTTTGCAGCAGCAAACAGATGTTTGTCTGTGGGGAAAAGCAGATAGTAACAAGGAAATAACAATTTGTCCTTCTTGGACGAATAATGTTTATAGAACAATGTCAGATAAGGATGGCAAATGGATAATAAAAATAGAGACTCCATCTGCAAGTTACCAGACTTATGCCATAACATTATCCGATGGCGAGGAAACTAAGTTGAGTAATATTCTGATAGGTGAAGTATGGTTCTGCTCTGGACAGTCTAATATGGAAATGCCTTTAAGGGGTTTTTGGAATGCTCCAATAGAAGGTGCAAATGAATTGATAGCTACGGCCTCGAAATGGAAAGGCATACGAGTTGCTACAATAGGAAGGGACGGGCAGACAGCACCTGTTGATTACTGTAGGGGCAGTTGGAAAGTTAGTAATCCTGAAAATGCTCCTGAATTCAGTGCCACAGGGTTTAATTTTGCTATGATGATGAATCAGGTTTTGGATATTCCTATTGGTATTATAAATTGTAGTTGGGGCGGTTCTACCGTAGAAGGGTGGTTACCTCGTGAAATAGTGGCAGAATATCCTGATATTGACCTGGAACGTGATATAAGGAGAGAAGACGGATGGTGGCATTATACTAGCCCTACATTGATGTATAATGGTATGTTACATCCATTACAAAATTATACTATTAAAGGTTTCTTATGGTATCAGGGTGAAGCCAACGTGGGAAAACATAATACTTATGCCGAACGCTTAAGGACAATGGTTGAATTATGGCGTAAAGAATGGGGGCTTGGTGAACTTCCTTTTTACTATGTGGAGATAGCACCTTTCAACTCTCCAGAAACAAATTTATTTGCTCTTCTCCGAGAGTCTCAGTTCAAAGCTCAGTCCATGATTCCTAACAGTGGTATGATTTCTACAAATGATTTGGTTATGCCTTATGAAATGAAAAATATTCATCCGAAGAATAAGACAGATGTTGGGAAAAGACTTGCTTATATGGCGTTGAGCAAAACCTATGGTGTACGTGGTATTGAGGCGTATGGACCAGTTTATAAGTCAATGTATATGAAGGATGGTGATGTTTACCTCACATTTGATAATGCTCCGGAAGGCTTCAATCGCATGTCAGACATGGAAGGTTTTGAGATGGCAGGCGAAGACAAAGTGTTCTATCCCGCAGAGGCTGAAGCGTGTGGTAATCAGATAAAAGTAACATGTGAAAATGTAAAAAATCCTGTTGCCGTAAGGTATGGATTCCGCGATTATAAACCGGGTAATGTAGCAAACCTTAGTGGTCTTCCTTTATATCCATTCAGAACAGATAATTGGGAATAAAATATTTGAAGGTGCTCCATCATTTTTATATTGGTGGAGCGCTTTGCATTTATAAAATTGACCATTTATAAATGGTTTTATTGGATAATTCCATAAAAAGATGTTTTTTTGAAAATTGAAAATATCAAAATCTAATGAGAATGTTAAAACATATATTGTCATTTTTATTATTCACCTTTATTGTGTTTTCTGTTAAAGCAGACAATATTAAAATTGCATGTGTAGGTAACAGTATAACAGAAGGCTTTGGGCTGGAAAATCCGTCGCAGGAAAGTTATCCGGCTGTTCTTCAGTCTTTGTTGGGTGATGATTACGAAGTGGGAAATTTTGGACTCAGTGCCAGAACATTGCTCATGAAAGGCGATTTGCCTTATATGAAGGAACAGCGTTTTAAGGATGCACTTGAATTTCTACCGGATATTGTTACAATAAAACTTGGTACAAACGATTCCAAACCTCATAACTGGCTGCATAAGGATGATTTTAAGCATGACTTGAATACATTGTTGGATAGTTTTTCTGCTTTGTCGTCTTCACCTAAAATATACTTGTGTTTGCCTATCCCTTCTGAAAACAATATATGGGGAATTAATGACAGTATAATACATAATTGTATAATTCCGATTATAAAAGAAGTGGCTGTGGAACGGAACATCAGCATGATAGACCTCAATACAGCTATGAAACCTTATTATCCGAATGAATATCAGGACGGAGTACATCCGAACAAATATGGTGCAAGGATAATTGCTGAGTCTATTTATAAATCTATTACAGGAATGGATCTTTTGCCTGAACTAAGGCGTCCTGAGATGGTATTATGGTATGATGAACCGGCTGCACAGTGGGAGGAAACTTTACCTTTGGGAAATGGAAGACTTGGAATGATGCCTGACGGCGGAACTGAAAAAGAACGGATTGTCCTTAATGAGATTAGTATGTGGAGCGGTTCGGAGGCTGATTATCTTAATCCTGAGGCATCAACCAGTTTGTCTGAAATACGCAGACTGCTTTTTAAAGGGAAAAACAAGGAAGCACAGGAACTTATGTATAAAAGCTTTGTACCTAAGAAACCTGAAAAGGGTGGTACTTACGGTGCTTATCAGATGCTTGCTGATATGAATATAGAATATTCTTATCCTCTTGCTGATGAAAGCATTAGCAATTACAGACGTTGGCTGGATTTGAGTGAGAGTGTCGCTTATACTTCTTTCAGAAAAGGTGGTGTAAATTATGTACGTGAGTATTATGTTTCCAGGACTGCAGATGTTATGGTTTTACATATAAAGGCAGATAAAGGAAATTCAATATCTTTCAAGATGAGTCTGAGCAGACCAGAGAGAGGAGAGGTAAAAAGTCCTTCTGAAGGCAAGCTTCTTATATCTGGTGAACTTGATAGCGGAAGCAAGGCAAGAGGCGTACGATACTCGGCTATAACAAGTGTTGTAGGTCTTGGAGATAAAGCGGAGAGAGAAACAGGAGAGGGTTATATATCTGTACGAAATGCGGATGAAGCATTGGTATTTGTATCAGCCAAGACTTCGTATCTGAATGGAGAGGTGTATTCTACCGAGGCTGAGCGTGTTCTGGATAATGTTTTGGATTATGACTGGAACAAACTTAAAGCGGAAACAATTTCGGCATATGGCGATTATTTTCACCGTGTGGGTATTCATTTGCCTGAGAATTCCAATACTTCACATCTTACTACAGACAAACGTATAGAGAGTTTTCAGTCGTATGACGACCCTTCACTGGCTGCACTATATTATAATTATGGAAGGTATCTGTTGATAAGCAGTACACGTCCGGGTAGCCTTCCTCCAAATTTGCAGGGCTTATGGGCAAATGAGCCTGGCACTCCATGGAATGGAGATTATCATACAAATATTAATGTCCAGATGAACCATTGGCCATTGGAACAGGGTAACCTGACAGAACTTTATCTTCCATTGATTGATTTGGTAAAACGTCTGGTTGAGAGTGGTGAGGAAAGTGCCAAGTCCTTTTATGGAGAAAACGCCAGGGGATGGGTGCTTCATATGATGACAAATGTATGGAATTACACAGCTCCCGGAGAACATCCGTCGTGGGGAGCTACAAATACAGGTGGAGCATGGTTGTGTGCGCATCTGTGGGAACATTATCTATATACAGGGGACAGAAATTATCTGTCGGAGATTTATCCTATTATTAAAGGAACGTCCGAATTCTTCTATTCCACCATGGTGAAAGAGCCAAAACACGGATGGCTGGTAACTACTCCTACATCATCGCCTGAAAATTCTTTCTATCTTAAAGGAAAAGACCGTACACCTATAAGTGTCTGTATGGGACCTACTATGGACATACAGCTGGTTAGGGAGTTGTATTCTAATGTAATAACGGCATCACATATATTGTCTGTCGATTCATTGTATGCAGACTCTTTGAAGAAAGCTATATGTCAGCTTCCTCCTCATCAGATTAGTAAGAAAGGGTATCTGATGGAATGGCTGGAAGATTATGAGGAGACAGATGTTCACCATCGTCATGTGTCACATTTATATGGATTGCATCCTGGCAATCAGATTTCGGTTTATAATACTCCGGAGTTGGCTGAGGCATGTAAAGTGACTTTAAACAGACGCGGAGATGAAGGTACCGGATGGAGCCGTGCGTGGAAAATTAATTTTTGGGCACGTCTTGGCGATGGCAATAGAGCTTATAAACTGTTCAAGAGTTTGCTTTATCCTGCATATACTGAGGATAATCCTAAACAACATGGAAGCGGTACGTTCCCAAATCTGTTTTGTTCGCATCCGCCATTCCAGATGGATGGAAACTGGGGTGGAACTTCGGGTATAGGAGAAATGCTTCTTCAAAGTCAGGATGGTTTCATTAATTTGCTACCAGCAATACCGGATAGCTGGCAAGAAGGTGAATTCTATGGCATGAAGGTGAGAGGCGGAGCTACCGTTGGATTGAAATGGAAGAATGGTAAAGTGGTGCAGGCTATAATAAAAGGTGGTTGGATGCCTGAATTAAAGATTAAACTTCCGGAATATTGTAGTATGATAACGGTTAATGGTAAAGAGTATAGCTCCAAAGGAATCTTACAACTTAATACAGATAGAGATAAAGATTACATTATAAATTTCAAATATAAATAACTATGAATCAACTAAAGAACCTGTTTATCGCCTCTGCTTTATGCGTAGGCGTGAGTTCGTGCAGCGGACCGGAGAAAAAAGTTCCTGCTGCCATCCCATCGGATCCTGAGATTGAAGCCAACATAAAGGAATGGCTTAACAAGATGACCTTGGAAGAAAAGATAGGTCAGATGTGTGAAATAACGATAGACGTTGTAAGCGATTTTGAGGAAAGCAAGAAACACGGCTTTGTGCTTAATCCTGCTATGCTTGACACAGTAATAGGGAAATATAAGGTAGGTTCACTTCTTAATGTGCCTTTGAGTATTGCACAGACCAAGGAGAAATGGGCCGAGGCAATAAAGCAGATCCAGGACATTTCCATGAAGGAAATAGGAATTCCTTGTATATATGGTGTCGATCAGATACATGGAACAACCTATACCCTTGGCGGTACCATGTTCCCACAAGGTATAAACATGGCTTCTTCTTTTAACCGTGACCTTGTCCGTAAGGGAGCAGAAATCTCTGCCTACGAGACCAAGGCCGGCTGCATTCCATGGACATATGCTCCTGTCGTTGATTTGGGCCGTGACCCACGCTGGTCGCGTATGTGGGAGAACTACGGTGAGGACTGCTATGTAAATGCCGAGATGGGTAAGGCGGCAGTTGCCGGTTTTCAGGGAGAAGACCCTAATCATATCGGTGAGTATAATGTAGCCGCTTGTATGAAACACTATATGGGATACGGTGTCCCTGTTTCCGGCAAGGACCGTACACCTTCATCAATATCACGCAGTGACATGCGTGAGAAACATTTTGCTCCTTTCCTTGCAGCTATCCGTAACGGTGCATTGAGTGTAATGGTAAATTCCGGTGTTGACAACGGTATGCCTTTCCATGCCAACCGTGAGTTACTGACTGAATGGTTGAAAGAAGACCTGAACTGGGACGGTATGATTGTGACCGACTGGGCAGATATAAATAACCTCTGTACCCGCGACCACATTGCAGCCACTAAGAAGGAAGCAATAAAGATAGCAATCAACGCCGGTATAGACATGTCTATGGTTCCATACGAGGTAAGTTTCTGTACTTATCTGAAAGAACTTGTAGAAGAGGGTGAAGTTCCTATGAGCAGAATAGACGATGCCGTATCACGTGTTCTTCGTCTTAAATACCGTTTGGGACTGTTTGAAAATCCATATTGGGACATCAGGAAATATGACAAGTTCGGTTCTTCTGAATTTGCTGCAGTTGCTCTTCAGGCAGCCGAAGAATCGGAAGTTCTTCTTAAGAACAAGAACAATATACTTCCAATAAAGAAAGGCAGTAAGATTCTGCTGACCGGTCCAAATGCAAATTCAATGCGTTGTCTTAATGGCGGATGGTCATACAGTTGGCAGGGACACCGTGCCGATGAGTGTGCCCAGGCATATAATACCATATACGAGTCTTTGTGCAACAAGTATGGAAAGGAGAATATCATTTATGAACCGGGCGTTACATATGCTCCTTATAAGAATGACAACTGGTGGGAGGAGAACACTCCTGAAATAGGTAAAGCCGTATCGGCTGCTTCACGTGCCGATGTCATAGTGGCATGTATAGGTGAGAATTCCTATTGTGAAACTCCAGGTAATCTGACAGATCTTACCCTTTCAGAGAATCAGCGTAATCTGGTAAAGGCACTTTCAAAGACCGGCAAGCCTATTGTGTTGGTATTGAATCAGGGACGCCCTCGTATCATCAACGATATAGAACCATTGGCTCAGGGAGTTATCAATATAATGCTTCCAAGCAACTACGGTGGCGACGCTTTGGCTAACCTTATGTCCGGTGATGCCAACTTCAGCGCCAAGATGCCTTTTACATATCCTAAATATATCAATGCTTTGGCAACATACGATTACAAGCCTTGTGAGAATATGGGACAGATGGGTGGTAACTATAACTATGATTCAGTGATGGATGTCCAGTGGCCGTTCGGTTTCGGTTTGAGCTATACAACATACAGCTATGATAATCTCCGTGCAGACAAGACTTCATTTACTGCAGTTGATGAAATAACGGTGTCTGTAGATGTAACTAATATTGGAAGTGTAGCAGGTAAAGAGGCTGTTCTTCTGTATTCAAAAGATATGGTTGCAAGCAGTACTCCGGACAACATTCGTCTTCGTAACTTTGAGAAGGTTTCATTACAGCCCGGTGAGACTAAGACTGTAAGCATGAAGATAAAGGGAAGTGATCTCGCCTTTGTAGGTTATGATGGTAAGTGGCGTTTGGAGGAAGGTGACTTCAAACTGAAATGCGGTGATAAGTGGATTGATTTGAGTTGTTCTGAAACTAAGGTTTGGGAAACTCCGAATAAATAACCAATAAAAAAACTCCAGCATGCTGGAGTTTTTTTGTTTATTCAGTCGCCTCAATACCCTTAAGAGTAGCCGAGCTTGATTCTGTAATCTTTACTTTTACGAAATCACCTATGCGGTGTGAACCTCTGTCGAATACTACGACTTTGTTCTGTTCCGTACGTCCGAACAACTGTTCCTTTGAACGTTTTGATATGCCTTCTGCAAGAACTTCGAATGTTTTTCCTACATCCTTTGCATTACTTTCGGCTGAAAGCTGGTTCTGAAGTTCAATCATTTCGTTCAGACGGCGTATCTTGATTTCTTCAGGTACATCGTCAGGAAGATGTTTCGATGCGTATGTACCCGGTCTTTCGGAATACTTGAACATAAATGCCGAATCGTATGCACATTCGCGCATAAGCGACAGTGACATCTGATGGTCTTCTTCCGTTTCGCTGTGGAATCCTGAGAATATGTCTGTGCTGAGTCCGCAGTCAGGGATGATGCGGCGTATAGCCTCTACTCTTTCGAGATACCATTCGCGTGTATATTTTCTGTTCATCAGTTTCAGTATGCGTGAACTTCCGCTCTGTACCGGCAGGTGGATATGCTTGCATACGTTTGGCACTTCTGCTATGACATGGAGTGTTTCGTCGCTCATGTCCTTAGGATGTGATGTGGTGAAACGAACTCTCATTCCCGGAACGGCTTCGGCTACTATGCGGAGAAGCATAGGGAATGTCACTGTCTCTCCATCTTTTTCAAAGCGGTATGAGTTTACGTTCTGTCCCAAGAGAGTTACTTCCTTGTAGCCCTTCTTTTCAAGGTCATGTACCTCATTGAGGATACTTTCTACGTCGCGGCTTCTTTCGCGTCCTCTTGTGTAAGGTACGATACAATAATGGCAGAAGTTGTTGCATCCGCGCATGATTGATACGAATCCTGAGATGTGGTTTCCGCAGATACGTGAAGGGATTACATCGCGGTAGGTTTCAGTGGTTGACAGTTCCACGTTGATGGCTTTCTCGCCTGCTTCTACTGATGCTATAAGTTCCGGAAGAGTCAGGTATGCGTCCGGTCCTGCCACGAGGTCAACATGATGGTTTTCTATCAGGTCTTCTTTCACACGTTCTGCCATACAGCCCAATACACCGACTATCAGATTCTTTCTTTTCTTTCTCAGAGAATGGAAGAATTCCAGGCGGTTCAGAATCTTCTGTTCCGCATTGTCCCTGATAGAGCATGTGTTCATAAACACTGCGTCAGCCTCTTCAAGAGTTTCGCATGGAGAGTAGCCGGCCATCTGCATGATGGATGCTATTACTTCACTGTCTGCCACATTCATCTGGCATCCGTAAGTTTCGATGAACAGTTTTTTGCTGTCCTGTTCAGTTGCAGATTTTAAGTCTGCTCCTGTTGCTTCATTTGTCATAAATATGTATATTTGTTGATTAAAATTTCTGCAAAGATAGTGCAAACCGAGTGAAGCACAAAGCGAAAACAAAGTTTTCGGCTTTTGATTCCGAGGTGCAGCCTTTCTTATCTAAAGATAGTGCAAACCGAGTGAAGCACAAAGCGGAAACAGGGTTTCGGTTTATGGCTCCAAAACGCTTCGTCGTTTGAGTTTAAATGACGAAACGTTTTGAATCGAATGACGAAGCGTTTTTCTTGGGATAGATGACAGTTTTTAATTATAGATTTAAAAAGACTGTTCTTTTGTCGTAAAAATAACTGTTATTGCTGAAAAAATGTATTTTTTATTAGAAAATAATGATAAAAATGTTGGCTTTGACGTTTTTTTTCTAACTTTGGACTGCCTCAAAAATACTATTTGATTTTCAAATATATACAAATAACTTTAAAAACACAATATCATGAGCTATAAATTTATGACAGCAGCCGAGGCTGCAAGTTTGATTAATGACGGAGATATTATTGGATTAAGTGGATTTACACCAGCCGGAACTCCTAAGGCTGTTACAGCCGAGTTGGCTAAAATGGCAGAGGAAAAACACGCACGTGGGGAACATTTTAAAGTGAGTGTTCTTACAGGTGCATCAACCGGTGATTCATGTGACGGCGTTCTGATACGTGCAAATGCTCTCGATTTCAGAGCACCATATACTACAAATGCCGATTTCCGCAAGGCTTGCAACAACGGACAGGTAAAATACTCTGATATACATCTGTCACAAATGGCTCAGCGAATCCGTTCAGGCTTCTTGGGTAAAGTGAATGTTGCCATAATGGAAGCTTGTGAACTTACTGCCGACGGACGTATTTATCTTACTGCCGGTGTGGGTATTTCCCCTACAGTGGCACGTCTGGCAGAAAAAGTTATAGTTGAACTTAATGCTGCTCATAACAAGACAAGTCTGATGGGTATGCATGATATTTATGAGCTTGAGCGTCCGCCACATCGTCGTCCTATAATGACAGAACATGCAAGTGACCGTATCGGAACACCATATATTCAGGTTGACCCGGCCAAGATTGCGGCTGTGGTGGAAGTGAATATTCCTGATGAGGCTCGCGGATTCCATGATCCGGACCCTATAACAGACAAGATTGGTCAGAATGTGGCAGACTTCCTGGTGAACGATTTGCGTAAGGGTACAATACCTTCTACTTTCCTGCCTTTACAGTCTGGTGTAGGTAATATAGCAAATGCAGTGTTGAGTGCATTGGGCAAGAATCCTGATGTGCCTGCTTTTGAGATGTACACTGAAGTAATACAGAACTCAGTGATTGATTTGGTAAAAACCGGTAGAATTAAGTTCGGAAGTACATGTTCATTGAGTGTGACAAACGACTGTCTGCAGGATATTTACGATAACATTGAGTTCTTCCGTGACAAACTTGTGTTGCGTCC
>JAHLFB010000245.1 GCA_018884025.1 Candidatus Phocaeicola faecipullorum | reverse complement strand
GTCTCCCTTTTTTATTTTGTATTGCCGGATGACCCGAAGCCCGGCTACCACCGCCTTCCTCCGCCCTTTCCGCTACGCTCCAAGGACGGAGGAAGGCGGTGGCGGAGTTGTACTTCTAACTTGACGGTGGGTTTATTTTGTTATTCCCTTTGTTCGGATAATTGAAAATACTATAAATCTTAAAGTTTTAAAACCTTTTGCAAAAGCTTTTCAAACAGTTTTAAATTTTGTTTTAGAGGTTTGTAATATGTTGAAAAAGTGTACTTTTGTATATCTATTAATGTTAAAGATACGGTGAAAAATGAAAACTAATCCTATGGAGTGCCTGTATTGTCAGAATAACGATACATTGCACAGTTTAATGATTGAAATAGCGAAACTGAGTGTGTCACGTGTTTTCCTTTTTAAGGAACAGACTTACAGAGGACGTTGTCTTGTGGCATATAACGGACATGTGGATGATATTAACCTTTTGAGTGACGAAGAAAGAAACGCTTTCATGGCAGATGTGACTCGTGTTACACGTGTGATGCAGAAGGTATTCAGCCCTGCCAAGATAAATTACGGCGCATATTCCGATACTCTGGAGCATTTGCATTTCCATCTTGTGCCCAAATATGTTGATGGTCCTGATTTTGGTGGTGTGTTCCGCATGAATCCTAAGGAAGTATATTTGTCGGACGAAGAGTATGCTTCGATGATTGAGAAGATAAAGAAAGAACTTTAATATATTTATTAGTTTAACCCGGTTTCCATTCTGTAGTTCAGGTGCGAAACCGGGGTATCAAACATCTTAGTGTTTGTTATTTTGAAAGGTAAAAGTCTTTTTGTCTATTAAAATGCTTTCTTTTCTTAGTGTTACGTAACTTTGCTGTTTGTGAGAAATATTCTTTTAGGAGGTAAATGTTAACTGTGGTTTCTTTTTACTTTTGAATTTATAAACCATATTTCGCTGATATGCAAAATCTTATGGTCGTATTAACACAAACTCCTCCAGTAAAAAGAATTTTTTATCTAGAAGAAAAAAAATTTTTCCCCGTTATTTGATCTAAAACGTTTAGACGTTTCAAAAAGATGTCAAAACATTTTTGTTTTGGCAATCTCAGAGTGTGAATTTTGAGCCAGATTAGTTGTACTTTTATTGTGCTTTGTTGTGTTAAAATGAAAGGAATATGTTGTGTTGTTTGTTCTTTTTGTTTGTGTAAATGGCTTTATTTTGTGATTACGAATGTTTTGTGCTTGTAATTGTATCTATTTGTTTTCTGTTTTGTTCTCATGGCTTCAATTTTTGTGGATGGATAATATATTTGCTCGGAATATTTAAATCTTGGAATGTTATAAAAACAAAATGTCAAAATGTAAAGTGGACTTTTTTACTATCTGGTTACCGAGTTTTTCCTGATAACTAAATAGTCTTTCCCGGTAGTTCAAATAGAGGATGTACGTTATAAAACAGGAAAGTCTGTGATGTAAAAAACAATACAGTAAAAATCTTTTTTAGTATGGCATATTCCTTTAAATGACATATAAAATTCTGTTTTTTCATTTATTGTCGTTTCGGCGGAAAAATATTATCTTTGCATCGTATTTATATTCAGATGGATAATAAGATAAGATATAATGATTTTGGATGTTTTCTGGCGAAACACTTTCCGTTTAAAGTTCAGAAAATTTCAGTCAATGCGGGCTTTACATGTCCTAACCGTGACGGCAGCAAGGGATATGGAGGATGTACTTATTGTAACAACCAGACATTTAATCCGGAGTATTGCCGGACTGAGAAGTCTGTGAGACAGCAGCTTGAAGAAGGAAAGGAGTTTTTCTCAAGAAAGTATCCCGAAATGAAATATCTTGCTTACTTCCAGGCCTATACCAATACATACGCCGAGCTTGAGAAGCTTAAGGGGATGTATGAAGAAGCACTCTCTGTTGATGGAGTAGTGGGGCTGGTTATAGGTACACGTCCGGACTGTATGCCGGATTCTCTTTTGGATTATCTGGAAGAACTCAACAGCAGGACTTTTCTGCTGGTAGAGTATGGTATAGAAAGTACGAATGATGTTACACTGGAGCGTATAAACCGTGGGCATGACTTTGCATGTACGGTTGATGCGGTAAAACGTACTGTTGCCAGAGGTATAATGACAGGAGGACATGTTATTCTAGGATTGCCGGGCGAGAACCGTGAAATGATTATACGTCAGGCTAAGGATATATCATCATTGCCGCTTACTACGCTGAAGATGCATCAGCTGCAGTTGATAAAAGGTACAAGGATGGCTCGTGAATATGAGGAATCACCAGGCGATTTTCATTTATATACCGCAGATGAATATATTGATCTGGTTCTTGACTATATAGAACATCTGCGTCCGGAGCTTGTATTGGAAAGATTTATATCTCAGTCGCCCCGTGAATTGCTGATAGCTCCTGACTGGGGTTTAAAGAACCATGAGTTTACAGCGAAACTGAAGAAAAGAATGCAGGAGAGAGATTCTTATCAGGGTAAAAAATAGTCAATATATAATTTACAAATTCATAATAAAAATGGAAATAAAAGGTAAAGTACATTATGTAGGTGTGAACGACCGCACCAAGGCTTTGTTCGAAAATCTTTGGCCGTTGCCATACGGTGTGTCATACAACTCTTATCTGATAGCAGATGATGAGATGGTGGCATTGGTGGATACTGTGGATGTTGCTTTCTTTGAAGTATATCTGAAGAAAATCCGTAGCATTATAGGCGACCGTAAAATCAACTATCTTATTATAAACCACATGGAACCTGACCACTCAGGCTCTATCGCTCTTATCAAACAGTATTATCCTGAAATCGTTCTTGTAGGAAACAAGAAGACTTTCGAGATGGTGGAAGGATATTATGGTGTGACTGGCGATCGCTATGTAGTAAACGACGGCGATTTCCTGAAACTTGGTTATCACAACCTCCGTTTCTATCTGGTTCCTATGGTTCACTGGCCGGAAACAATGGTTACATACGATGAAACAGATGGAATCCTGTTTGCGGGAGACGCTTTCGGATGTTTCGGAGCCTTGAACGGCGGATGCATCGACAAGAATATAAATACTGATATCTATTGGAACGAAATGCGCCGTTACTATGCTAACATCGTAGGTAAGTTTGGAAATCCTGTACAGAAGGCTTTGCAGAAACTTGGCGGATTGAAAATCAACACAATCTGTTCTACTCACGGCCCTGTTTGGGAAGAAAAGATTCCTCAGGTTATCGATATGTACGACAAGATGAGCCGCTACGAAGCTGAAGAAGGTGTTGTGATAGCATACGGAACAATGTACGGCAACACTGAAGAACTGGCTGAAGTTATAGCTGAAGAACTGAGCCGTCAGGGTATCAAGAATATCATCATGCACAATGTATCTCACACTCACCATTCATATATTCTGGCTGATGTGTTCAAGTACAAAGGTCTTATCGTGGGATGTACTACATACAACATGAATCTTTATCCTGAAATGGAATCATTGTTGAGCAAGATAGCTGCCCGCGAAGTGAAGAACCGTGTTATGGGTTACTTCGGCTCATATACTTGGGCTAGTGCCGCAGTGAAGAAGATTGGCGAATACACTGAAAAGCTGAAGTTCGAGGTTGTTGGCAACCCTGTAGAAATGAAGCAGGCTATGAAGCAGGACAACTATGCTCAGGCTAAAGAACTTGCCAAAGCTATGGCTGACCGTCTGAAAGCTGACAGAAAGTAATCGGGCTTTATTGATATAATAAGAAAGCAGGCTGTTACGTGAGTTTCTCAATGTAGCAGCCTGCTTTTTTATTATATTAGTCCCTCTTTTTCTTGCATAAATGTCATTTATAAATTACCTTTGTGCTATGGACAAGATAAGACAAGTCATCACGTATAAATCGTATTTTGAAGATTTCTTTAGGGAGCAACCTTTAAAGGTTAGGACAAAGATAATCAAGATACTTGATATCATTGAACAGATAGAAAGAATACCTTCTACGTATTTGAAATATATTGAAGGTACTGACGGGCTGTTCGAGATACGTGTACAGTTAGGGAATAATATCTTTAGGATATTCTGTTTCTTTGATGGTTCTAAGCTGGTCGTTTTATTAAGTGGCTTCCAGAAAAAGACTCAAAAGACGCCTAAGGGAGAGATAGAAAAGGCTGTACGTCTTATGTCCGAATATTATATTGAAAAAGAAAAGGAGGCAGGAAAATGAATACAACATCACTTGATCAGATTAAAGAGCGCTATTATGGGGAAAAAGGAACTCCGGAACGTGATAATCTTGAAAGAGAACTTGAAGCTTTGCGTATAGGGATAAAAATTCGTGAAGCAAGAGAGAAAATGAAATTAACACAGTCTGAATTGGCGGATCGTATTGATAAAAAACGGTCTTTTATATCAAAAGTAGAGAATGACGGTGGAAATATTACTCTTAAGACTCTTTATGATATAGTAGAAAAAGGATTGGGAGGAAAATTGAAAATAGAAGTTCAGATATAATATTGTATATAAAAAATACAGGCTGTTACGTGAGTCTCTCAATGTAACAGCCTGTTTTTATATGATACTATTATTTTATATTGTTCCGAATCTTGCTAAGATAGGCATGCATGCCGTCGGCATCCTTACGGCTTATTATGTCAAGAAGTTCGTTCAGTTCGGTACGTATTCCTTCCACCTGTTTCGGGGTACGTGGGTTGAACAGGATTTCCTGAAGCAGATAATCGTCTTCATTCAAAACTCCCTTGGCTATTGCCATGTGGCGTTTGAATGTTGTACCGGGTGCGTCCTGATGTTTCATCACTGCGGCAAACACGAATGTAGAAACGAACGGTATTGACAGTGAATATGCTACAGTATCGTCATGTTCATCGAATGTATATTCGAATATGTTAAGTCCTAATCTTTGATACAGGTCTTTGAAGAATACTTTGCCCAGACAGTCGCCTTCCTTTATTATTATGGCATTCTCTGTACTCAGCTGGTCGAGGTTGGCAAATGTAGGACCGAACATAGGGTGGGTTGATACATATCTGAAGCCGCTGTTGTCGTAGAATTCTTGAAGACCGGTCTTTACTGATGCAATGTCGCTTATGATACAATCCTGCGGGATTACCGGCAGTACCTGGCGGAATGCGTCGAGAGTGTATTTCACTGTTGCGGCATTTATTACAAGTTCAGGTCTGAAATCCTTGATTTCATCCAGTGAAGTAAAGCGCTGGCAGTTGTACATGAAGCGCAGGTTCTGAGGCTTTATGTCGTAAACTGCCACTTCGTGGTCGAAACTCAATACATCGGTAAAGAAGGAGCCCATTTTTCCGGCTCCCAATATTAATATACGCATCTTTTAAGTTTTTAAGTTGTTGAGTCTTTAAGTTTTAAGTTGTTGAGTTTTTAAGTCGTAGGATGATAACAAACTAACAAACTTAAAAACCAATAAACTTACTTATTTATTATTTCCATCTGCTGACGTACGCTTTCTTCGTGTATGGCTTCGAATACATGTTTTACAAATTCAGAATCCATACCGCACAGTGTTCCTTGTGCTCCACGCTTGTCAAGAATTTCATTGTAACGTCCTGTCTGGAGGATAGTCATATTGTGTTCTTTCTTGAATGTTCCGATTTCACGGCACACACGCATACGTTTTGCCATAATCTCCATCAGCTCGTTGTCGCATTCGTCAATCTGACGTCTCAGCTCGCTAAGGCTTTCTGTTGACTGGTGTTCCTTACGGATAACCAACAGGTTAAGAATATAGTTAAGGATATCCGGTGTCACCTGCTGAGAAGCGTCGCTCCATGCACAGTCAGGATTACAGTGTGATTCCACTATCAGTCCGTCGAAACCGAGGTCCATGGCCTGCTGGCATAGTGATGCGATAAGTTCGCGTTTGCCGCCGATGTGGCTTGGGTCGCACAGGATAGGTAGGTTAGGAATACGTCTTCTCAGTTCGATAGGAATATGCCATTGTGGAAGATTACGGTAAATCTTCTTGTCGTATGATGAGAAGCCACGGTGAATGGCACCTAATCTTTTGATTCCTGCATTGTTTATTCTTTCCATTGCTCCGATCCATAACTCCAGATCTGGGTTTACAGGGTTCTTTACATATACAGGTATGTCAACTCCCTTCAAAGCGTCTGCTATTTCCTGCACTGCAAACGGATTGGCTGTGGTACGTGCACCTATCCACAATATATCTATCCCCGCTTTAAGACATTCGTAAACGTGCTTTGCTGTCGCAACTTCTGTGGCAACGTACATTCCGGTTTCTTTCTTTACTTCCTTCAGCCATGCCAGACCGTCAACTCCTACACCTTCGAAGCCTCCCGGTTTGGTACGTGGTTTCCATATACCTGCGCGGAAGATTTTTGTTCCGTTGTCGGCCAACTGTTTTGCAGTTGTCATTACTTGTTCTTCTGTTTCTGCGCTGCAAGGTCCTGCTATGATCAATGGACGTTCTTCTGATACGCCTTCCAGTCTGATAGGTTCTAATTCGAGTGCCATAGTTGTAATCTTTTAGTAGTTATTTGTATTTTCTTTTTATTTCATATTCTTTATTCTTTCAAGTGCTTCTGCCAGTTTTTCTTCTTTGGCGCAAAGCGAAATACGGATATATCTCTTTCCGTTACTTCCGAAGATAAATCCCGGAGTGATGAAAACTCTTGCCTGGTGTAGGACTTTTTCTGTCAGTTCCTCTACATCGTTGTATGATTCAGGTATCTTGCCCCAGAGGAACATTCCCACCTGATTCTTGTCGAATGTACATCCTAATACGTTCATTATTTCTTCGGCAAGCTTGCGGCGGCGGCTGTAAACATTGAAGTTGGCTTCTTCGTGCCATTCGGCGCTGTTGTTGTATGCCTGTGCGGCTGCCAGCTGTAATGGACGGAATGTACCGGAATCGATGTTGCTCTTTATTTTCAGTATCCACTGTACGAAAGTGGCGTTTGTTGCCAGCATTCCCACACGCCAGCCCGGCATGTTGTGGCTCTTACTCATGGAGTTGAATTCTATACAGCATTCTTTTGCTCCGGGAACATTGAGTATGCTTATCGGCTTTTTGTTCAGGATGAAGCTGTATGGATTGTCGTTCACCACTACGATGTTGTGACGGCGTGCGAAATCGACAATTTTTTCGTACAGTTCCATTGTGGCATTTGCTCCAGTCGGCATGTTTGGGTAGTTGGTCCACATGATTTTTACTCCTGTAAGGTTCATCTTTTCCAGTTCGTCAAAATCAGGCTGCCAGTTGTTGTCCTCACGAAGGTTATAGTTGATTATTTCACTGCCTAAAATCTTGTTGAGCGATGTATAGGTAGGGTAGCCAGGATTTGGAACAAGAACCTTATCGCCCGGATTTACCAAAGCCAGTGTCACGTGCAGGATACCTTCCTTTGAACCGATAAGAGGCTGTATTTCTGTTGCCGGGTCAAGATCTACATTGTACCATCTTTTATACCAGTCTGCCATGGCTTTTCTCAGTTCAGGTATTCCCACTGTAGGCTGGTAGCCGTGAGCATCAGGTTTCCTGGAATTTTCGCAAAGGACGTTGATTGTTTCCTCTGATGGCGGCATGTCAGGGCTGCCTATGCCTAAGCTTATCACGTTTTTCCCTTCGGCATTCATCTTTGCCACTTCCTTCAGCTTTCTGCTGAAATAGTATTCGCTGACATTTGCCAGTCTGTCGGCCGGCTGTATGTTATATTGTTGATTCTCCTTCTGCATATTCTCCTAAAATTTTAAGTGCTTTTGTAAGCGGTGTAACTGCATCTATAGACTGTTTATATCTTAAATAATCATTGAACATTACGTCAACGTAGAACATGTATTCCCATTCGCGTCCGATAATCGGCAGTGACTGTATCTTTGTCAGGTTTATCTTGTAGAATGAGAAGATTGACAATACCTGCGAAAGGCTTCCTTCGCTGTGAGGAAGAGAGAATACTATGTTTGCCTTGTTTACCTTAGAGCGGTCTTTCAACTCATCTGCCAGCCATGGATTGCTGATGACCAGAAATCTGGTGAAGTTGTGTTTGTTTGTTTCTATTCCTTCTTCCAGAATCTTCATGTCGTAAAGCCCTGCGGCATATTTGGAGCAGATGGCTGCATGTCCTCTCAAGTTGTTTTTTCTGATATTCTCGGCGCTACCTGCTGTATCTTCCGTTTCTACCACCTTCAGTTCCGGATGGTTGTGCAGGAAATCGCGGCATTGTGCCAGAGCTACAGGGTGGGAGTTTACTTCGGTGAGGTCTTCCCAATTATCTTCCGGCAGACACATGATGCTGTGGCTTATTCTGAGTTTGTGTTCTCCTATGATAGTGGCGCCGCTTTCACGAAGTAATTCGTAGTTGTGCAGCAGGCTTCCGGCTATTGTATTCTCTATTGCAATCACACCTATCACGTCGCTGTCCTTTTTCATCTGTACAAAAACTTCTTCGAATGTATTACAACAAATAAGTTCTATTTCTTCATCCTTAAAATATTTATGGGCAGCTATGTCGTGATACGAGCCCTTTACTCCTTGAATTGCTATCTTTCTCATTTTCTTATTATACCATTAAAAAAAATCCCGCCTCATACTGAAGCGGGATTTCGTTATTTTATTTTGTATTGATTATCTTACGTATCTTACACATACGACTTCCCGCTTCACTTTATTGCTAAAGTAAAAGTAATAAAAGAAAAAGAAGAAGTATGTTGCAAATGTTTTCATATTATACTTTTTGTTATCGTTTCTGCTGCAAATGTAATACTTTTCTTGAAAAAACAAGAATATGATGAAAATTTTCTTCAAAATTTTTAATTTTCGAGCATTATTACCTTATTTTGTACTACGAGTTAAATACCAATGTAATATTAAACAGACATTATGAAATATAATTTTGATGAATTGATTGACAGAAGAAATACAAATGCTGTCAAGATTGACGAAATGAAAGATATATGGGGTAGAGATAATCTTATCCCGATGTGGGTGGCAGATATGGATTTTGCTACACCGGATTTTGTGGTCGATGCGGTTAAGAAACGTTGTGAACATCCTGTATTCGGATATACGGTAAAACACGACGGCTATTACAATTCAATAATAAACTGGGTGAAGGCTCGTTACGGAATGGAGGTTGAGAAAAAACATATCAACTACGTTCCGGGGATAGTTGCCGGTTTGGGAATGGCGTTGAATTGTTTCACCGCTCCGGGAGATAAGGTTGTCATCATGCCGCCAGTTTATCATCCTTTCGCATGGCTAACAACGAGAAACAACAGACAGTTGGTGGAGTGTCCTATGATATTCGAGAATGGTGAGTACAGAATGAATCTTGAACTCCTGAGAAGCATAAAGAAAGGTGTACGCGTGCTTATTCTCTGTAATCCTCATAATCCGGGTGGGGTAGTATGGAAAAGGGAAGAACTGGAGGAGCTCGCCGAGATATGTGCAGAAGATAATATCTTGGTATTCTCTGACGAGATACATGCCGACTTGACGCTTCCTCCGCATAAGCATTTGCCTTTTGCGATGGTGTCTGAGAAGGCGAAAAAGAATTCGGTAACCTTTATGGCTCCAAGTAAGACATTCAATATGCCCGGTGTCGCAGCATCGCATACAATAATATATAATGATGCTTTGCGTGGAAAATTTGAGACTTACCTTGAAGCCGGTGAGTTGAATGCTGGACATGTGTTTGCCTTTTCGGCTGTTGAGGCCGCATATTCCAACGGGACAGAGTGGCTGGACCAGTGTCTGGATTATATTCAGGGGAATATAGATTATGTTGACTCTTTCCTGAAAGAGAATACTCCGAAAATAAAGGCTATTCGTCCTATGGCTTCATATCTGATATGGCTTGACTGTCGTGAACTCTGGTTGAACCATGATGAACTTAACTCATTCTTTGCCGACAAAGCCGGTCTTACATTGAATGATGGTGAAATGTTTGGTCGTGAAGGTGCAGGATTTATGAGGATGAACATCGGTACGCAACGCTCTGTCCTTGAACGTGCCATGAAACAGCTTGCTGAAGCATATAATACACTGTAATCTGTTTTCAGAGTAATAAAAAACCGGAAATGTAAGGCTGTTATCGCTTTCATTTCCGGTTTTTTTACTGTTTCAATTAATAAATTCCTACTTTATTTTCCTGAGAGAAATTGTTGTAGTTTCCGTTAATCATGTTCTCACTTTCAGGATTTAGCTCTATAGCCTTCTTCAGGTCTTCTACAGAACCGTCCTTGTCACCTTTAAGTAATTTGGCACGGCCTCTTTCCTGATAGAATTTTGCGTTTTCGGGAGATAGTTCAATGGCTTCATCGTAAACAGATATCGCCTGATCGAATTCCTTATTTTCCAGAAAAGCTGTTCCTTTTATCAGATATGCTTTTTCATTAAAAGGATTGAGCGACAAAACTTTGTCAAGGTAGGATATGCCTTCTTCCAGTTTTCCTGTAGCTGCACATATCTCTGCTTTCAGAACCAGTGCATCCTCGTCTTCACTGTCTTTTGAAAGAATTGAGTTAATGTCGTCTAATGCTTCCTTAGGCTGGCGCATATTCCATAATACTTCGGCTCTCAGCTGGTATGCTTCTTTAAAATCTTCGTCTATTGCTATCGCTTTGGTTAGCATTACTATTGCCTGTATATAGTTTTTTTCTCCCACTTCTGCTTTGGATGCCAGATAGAATGCCGTTTTGTTTTTATCGTCCAGTGCAATAGCTTTTTGGCAAGCCTCTTTCATTGCGGCATAATCTTCCTGCATGAAACATACTCCGGCCAACGACAGTAGAACTTTTGTGCTTTCCGGTTCTATTTCTGTCAGCCTGTTGTATATAACTCTCGCCTCATCAGTTTTTCCGGTTTGTATGTATGATGCAGCCAGCAGTTCCATTGTCTCGGCGTCTTCTTTCAGGGCAATAGCTTCTTCAAAGCATTTTATGGCATATGGCAGCTGCCTGATATTGCGTGCCCTTATACCGTCATATTTTAGGATGTCAAAATTTTTATTTTCCTGTTGGTTGTTTTCTTTTTTCTTCTCTCCTCCGAACAGTGATGATAATAAACCCATAATTAATATCTTTATTTGTTAGTGCCTGCAAAATTACAAAAATCAATGATATAATACAGATGAATACAAAAAAAGAGAATGTCTTGTTTGACATTCTCTTCTCGATTTTGTACACCCTCAGGGATTCGAACCCTGGACCCACTGATTAAGAGTCAGTTGCTCTACCAACTGAGCTAAGAGTGCATTGTCTGTTGTTGAGGTTCCTGGCGGATTCGAACCGCCGTACACGGTTTTGCAGACCGCTGACTAAGCCACTCATCCAAGGAACCGTAGCAATTAATTTTTTCAGTAAAGTGAGGTTCCTGGCGGATTCGAACCGCCGTACACGGTTTTGCAGACCGCTGACTAAGCCACTCATCCAAGGAACCGGAAGGCATTTTGATATTGTTTTTCTCAAATGCGATGCAAAGGTACAGCTTTTTTTTAAATACACAATACTTTGGCGGAAAAAATGTTCTTTTTATTTATAGTCTATGTGCATGTTTGCTTAATATTCTTGTTAAAACCGTGTAAACAGAATATTTCAACCGGGTAAATGGATAGTTGATTTTGCTTAGGCATATTCTATAAATATTATCCAAACGGGGATTAAGCTGAATGTATTATTTTTTATTGCATGCTTTTTTTAAGGCGCATCCGGCACATGAGTCACATGCCGACTTGCCTTTGCCTGACAATAATCTGTAAATGCGTAGCCCGACAAAGACTACGCACAGGATTATTATTATACCTATTATTATAGTCTGGATATCCATTTACTAGAACAATTTTCCAATTTGAAAAACAATAAATGATACTATCCATGCCAGTGCAGTGGTGTATGTGGCCGCAAACAAAGCCCATTTCCAACTGCCAGATTCCTGTTTTATGGCTGCAATTGTGGCTACACAAGGGAAGTATATCAGAATAAACAGCATGTAGCCGAATGCGACAAGCGGAGTTATATTGAGACGTTCTGCCAAGTTGGCGCTATCTACTTCTTCGTCGCCTGCATACAATACTCCTAGTGTACTTACAACAAGTTCTTTTGCGCCCACTCCCGAAAGGATACCTATACCCATTTTCCAGTCGAAACCAAGTGGCTCTATAACAGGTTCTATGGCTTTACCTATCTGTCCTATATATGAATTTTCCTGTTGCTCTGCCTGAGTGGAGTATTGGTCATGATTAGGGTAATACCCCAGGAACCATATAATGATTGATGCCACCATTATTATACCTCCCATTTTTTTAAGGTATTGCACACCTTTTTCCCATGTATGCCTTAGAACGGATTTTACTGTAGGCATTCTGTAAGGCGGCAGTTCCATTACGAACGGAGCATCATCGTCCTTTACAATGAACCTGCTGAATACTCTTGCCATAACAATGGCAAGCAGGATACCTGTACTGTATATGCCAAGTAGTACCAGGCTGGCATGGCTCTGGAAAAACGCTCCGATAAGGATTAGATAGATAGGAAGACGCGCACTGCACGACATTAGTGGGGTTATCAGCATTGTTACCAGTCTAGATTTGCGACTTTCTATGATGCGCGAACCCATTATGGCAGGAACATTACATCCGAATCCCATTATTAGCGGGATGAATGATTTTCCGTGAAGTCCCATTTTGTGCATTATCTTGTCCATGATAAATGCTGCGCGTGCCATATAGCCTGAATCTTCCATAATTGAAATGAAAGTATAAAGTATGAGTATGTTTGGCAGGAACACTATTACTCCTCCCACACCACCTATTATACCGTCAATAACGAGATCTTTCAGCGGACCTTCGGGCATGAATGATTCGGCAGTCTGTGATATTAAGCCCACAAGCCATTCTATAGCCTGCATAGGATAGTCGCCTATGACAAATGTACCTTCGAACATTATGTACAGGAATATGAAGAAGATAGGAAATCCCCATATTCTGTGTGTCACTATGCTGTCCACAATTCGTGTGAACATCTCCGTGTTCTGGTTATTGTCTGTATATGTTTCTTTCAGAGCGCCTGAAATGAATCCGTATTTTGCATCGGTGATAGCCTGTTCGCTGTCTTCGTTAAGTACGGCTTTCAGTCTTTCGGCTTCTTTATCTCTTATTTCTATTATAGTGTCGGCATTAGGCATGTCGGAAATAATGCGACGCTCTATATCCTTGTCGTTCTCAAGCATTTTTATTGCGAGGAAGCGTGTAGAGTATTTATGTCTGATGTTTTCTATTTTACCTATTTCCTTTTTTATAGCCTCAATACTTCTTTCCAGTTCCGGTCCATGATTGATGTGTATATGGCGGATGAAGTTCCTAGGTGTAAAGTCGTTTTCTTCTTCCTTGTGACTTCCGTATTTATGGTCTGGCACATAAGCGTCGTGCCATTTGCGGTATTCAGTCAGTGCTTCATTCTGTATTTCTTCTTTCTGCCCCATGAAATCCGCGCCTTCGTAAAGTCCTATTATTACGTGGAACAGTTCGTCTATACCTTCGCCCGTACGACTTATTGTAGGTACGGCTGGAACGCCCAGCAGTTGGCTTAACTTCTTGATGTCAAGCTTGTTGCCGCTGTTCTGTAAGGCGTCGTACATGTTAAGTGCAATGACCATCCTTACGTTCATGTCTATCAGTTGTGTTGTGAGGTACAGATTACGTTCAAGGTTTCCAGAGTCAACTACATTGATTATTACGTCCGGTGTTTCTTCTATGATGTGTTTTCTCACGTACAGTTCCTCTGGACTGTATGCTGAGAGTGAGTATGTTCCAGGCAGGTCAACAAGTCGGAAATGGTATCCCTGAAAGTCGAAGAAACCCTCTTTGGCGTCCACTGTCACACCACTGTAGTTGCCTACGTGTTCGTGTGAGCCGGAAGCAATGTTGAACAATGATGTTTTTCCACAGTTCGGATTGCCTACGAGTGCAACGTTTATTGTACGTCTTTTCCCTTGTGCCAGCATTTTCATCTGTTCTTCTGTTACCGGGATGTTTTCCGATATAGGGTCATACAATGATGTTTCGGCTGCTGTCTTTCTGGCTTCTTCTTCACTGATTATTTCTATCATTTCCGCTTCCTGTCTGCGCAATGATATTTCATACCCCATTATTTTGTATTTGATAGGGTCTTTAAGTGGGGCGTTAAGTATCACTTCCACGGTTTTCCCTTTTATGAATCCCATTTCGATGATTCTTCTTCGGAAACCTCCGTGTCCCAACACTTTGACAATTACCCCTTTTTCTCCTGTTTTGAGTTCAGATAATTTCATTCTTCCGTTAATTTTCGGCAAAGATAGATGATAGTAATTTTTTATGCAAGCTATTTAGATTGTTTTTAAATAATAATTTGTGATGTCATGTCCCGATGTTACAGTTTTTTGTAGAAAAAGAGAATAAAAATACGTGTCAAGCCGCTACTCCGTGTATGTAAAAACATTACATTTGCACCATGTTACATAATATAGTAGAAAGATATATATACGAAAAGGAGTTGTTTGGCCGGCAGGACAGACTTGTTGTAGCTCTCAGTGGTGGTGCGGATTCTGTTGCATTGCTAAGGGTATTGTTGTCTTTGGGGTATTCATGTGTGGCGGCACATTGCAACTTCCATTTACGTGCAGAAGAGTCCGACCGTGATGAGGCTTTTGTCAGAAACCTGTGCGCCTGTATGTCCGTACCTTTGGAGGTGGTTCATTTCCAAACCGAACAGTATTCGCAGGAAAAAGGTCTTTCCATTGAGATGGCCGCGCGTGAGTTAAGATATGCATGGTTTGAGGAAATAAGGGTGAAACACAATGCGGCTGTTATTGCAGTGGCTCATCATAAGGATGACAGTGTTGAGACTTTTTTGTTGAACCTGTCGCGTGGTACAGGCATAAACGGTCTTAAAGGCATCATGCCTAAAAATGGGAATATAGTCCGTCCGTTTCTGGAGATAGGTCGTGATGATATATTGGAGTATTTGAACAGTATAGGTCAGGACTATGTAACAGACAGTACTAATCTGGAGGATATCTATACGAGAAATAAAATCAGGCTTGACATAATCCCGTTATTCAAGGAAATAAATCCGTCGTTTTGTGATTCAGTTTCGGAAACCGCATCACGTCTTGCCGATGTCGCCGCGATATACAGACATGCTGTTTCATCTTCTCTTGAACGTGTAAAATGTACTCCATATGCTGTTTCTATAGAAAAACTCTCAGGAGAGGTTTCTCCTCAGGCAATATTGTTTGAATGGTTGTCTCCTTTAGGTTTTAATTCGTCTCAGATAAAGGATGTAATGAAGAGTCTTAAAACGTTTTCCGGTAAGGTGTTCTATTCCAAAGACTGGATATTGCTGAGAGACAGAGATTTGTTGATGCTTAAACGTAAGGATGAGGACGATTGCAAATATGAGTTGAAATCCAGAATCTTAAGTATAGAGCCTGATTTTCAGGTTCCGAAACGCAATGATGTGGCTTATCTGGATGCGGACAAGTTGTGTGGCAAACTTGAACTGAGAAGATGGAAATCAGGAGACAGGTTTGTGCCTTTTGGAATGAAAGGTTTCAAGAAAGTAAGAGATTATTTGCGCGACAGAAAGTTGTCATTGTTTGAAAAGGAAAAGGTAATGGTGGTAACTTCAGGTGATGAAATTGTTTGGGTTGTAAACGAAAGAACTGATAATCGTTTCAGGGTTGACAATAAAACGAAAAGGGTAGTAGAATTGGAGGTATCGGTTTCAAAATGAAAATATAATTATATGCTTTTATCTAATTTGTAAAAATTCAATAGCTTCAATAGATAATAAGATATAAGATTATAGGTTTTTTGGTTAAATGATGTAAATTTACAGGTGGTTGATGATGTAATTCCAAGTTTTTATATTTACTTTGAGGATACTAAGCGGTTTATTATAAACGGTTTTGGTATTTAAATATTTAATAAATTATAATTTATGAACGAATTAATTGGAAAGATTCAGGAATTGAGCGCTGCTCTTGTTGCTGATGCTACACTGCAGGCTGAAAAGGGTAACAAAGCTGCTGGCACACGTGCACGTAAGGCATCTTTGGACTTGGAAAAAGTGTTGAAAGAATTTAGAAAAGCTTCTTTGGAAGAATCTAAAAAATAATGTTTTGGCAACGCTTTATTAAGAGGGTTGTATTACTTCGGTTTTTCAATGGAGTGATACAACCTTTTTGTTTATAGAAATAGAGTTTGTATATGTGTACTTCTTATGGAGTATGTCTGTATATTGGTTTTTCGCTATTGGGAGATTTTGGAATGAAGAAAATCATTGGCATATTTTCATTTGTTCTGTTCATTTTGTCAATATCTGCTTGTCATAGGCAAACGGTGGATGATATGATGTGTGATAAAATAGACTCATTGAACAGTCTGTCATATCATTGGCGTTATAAAGACCTGTCAAAGTCAGCGGACTTTGCGTGCCGGGCGTGTTCATTGGCATCTGTATATTGTCCGGACAATGCTGAAGCCTTGAACAATATGGGCTTTTGTGAATATATGAAAATGGATTTTGAGAAATCCAAGGATTTGTATGATAAGGTTATAGAAGTGTCAGACAATGAAGTGGAGTGCCTTATAGCAGATGTAGGACTAATGAAAATATGTCAGCGTACTTCATCCAATAAGGAATTCTATGATTACAGAAACCGTGCGCAGAGGCGCATAAAGCGTATAAGTCAGGACAGGGTGGTTGAAACAGATTCCGTATTGTCTGCAAGATTTAATTATGCGTTGTCAGAATTTCATATAACTTCCGGTATATATTTTTATTACTTACAGCAGGAAAAAGAGTCTCTGGCGGAGATAGATGCCATTGATGTGGGTAAAATAGAGGCAGACACAGCTCAAATGCTTTACTATATGTATATGAGGGGGTCAGGTGGAATGTATTCCGCTCCAACACAGGAAGATGTTGTGATAGGTGAACTTGGCTATCTTATGGACTGTTTGAGACTCTCGCATGATAACGGATACGTATATTTTGAAGCTAATGCTCTTCAGGCTATGGCTGAACTGCTTAATTTCAGATCAAACAGAAATCTTATTTATGAAAGGCGTAAAGGGTGGTTGGAAATAGTTAATGAGAATGATTGTCCGGTTGACAGCTTGCCTTTAAATCTTGCCGGACGGGCATTGAGACTGTTTCAGGAGTATGGTGACTGGTATCAGATATCTGGAGCCTATAGGACAATGGCTACTTATTACAATTATATTGGTATGCCGGAAAAGGCTTTGCCGCTTCTTGATATGGCTTTGCAGTATGTAAACAAACATCATGAGAAGTTTTATGCCTGTACTGATACTATAGACAGACTGAAAACATATAATCCTGATATTCCATATTCTCTGGAATTGAAGTGGATAAATAAAGATGGAATAAAGACTGTTCCTGAATGGATAGCACGCCTGAGAGAACAGTTGAGCCGCACGTATTCGGCAATGGGGATGAAGAGACAATCTGATTACAATAGAAATATATATCTTGATATACTTGATTATACTCGTCAGGACAAGGAACTTGAAAGCAGGTATGCCGCATTGGATAGGGAATCCTATTTGCTTAATATTCTTCTTATGATGGTTATCTTAGGGTTCTTCATTCTTGCTGTGATGTTGATTCTACTTAATAGGTTCTGGAGAGTACGCAATAATCTTTATATAGAAAAACTAAACAAGGTTCTTCTTGTGTGTCGTAATATTACCGCAGCTGTCCCTGTTGACGCTTCTGAGGCTGATGAAGTAGTAAGAATGGTGGAAAAGGCTGTACGACTTGATGTACTTAGTATTACGGTATCCGACGATTTGTGGATAGAACTGGAGACTAATCTGGAAGAAAGACCGGAATGGGCTGTAGAGGGAAAGGTACCGATTTTAGATTTGGTAGCTCCTGGAAAAGATGTATCAGTAGGACGTTTATGGTTGAAGAAAGATACTGGATTAAGACGTGATGAAATGTCTATGATGAAACTTATAACCCCTTATATGGCATGGACTCTGGAGAATGGATTAAATCTGATGGCGCTTACCGATACCAGAATGCGTCTTGAGCAGGAAGAGTATATACATAGGAAACATATATCTGAGAATAAAAGACAGAATGAGGTCAAGAAGGCTTGTGTGGCTATAGTAAATGGAATAGTACCTTATATAGACAGGGTAATAAATGAAGTGGTCAAACTTAGACGTGCAGGTTTTACAAAAGAGGCAAGTGTTAGGGATGACAAGCTGGAGTATATAGATGAGTTGCTTTCTAAAATAAACGATTATAATGAAATTCTTTCGGTATGGATAAAGATGAAAAGAGGTGATATAAGCCTTAACATCGAAAATTTCGGACTGGATGAATTATTTGCCGTAATAGCAAAAGGAAGGCATACGTTTGAAATGAAAAATCTGCAACTTGAGGTCGATGAATGTAATTTCATGGTAAAAGCGGATAAGGCTTTGACCTTGTTCATGATAAATACGTTGAGTGACAATGCAAGAAAATATACTCAGGCTGGTGGTAAGGTAAGATTGTCGGCTAGTGAAAGTGACAATTATATCGAAGTATCTGTTGATGATAATGGTCCAGGTCTTTCACGTCAGGATGTGGAGCGTATTTTGAACGAAAAGGTTTATGACTCCGGTAAAATAGGTATGGATACAGCTTCTGATACAGATGAGTTGGTGAAACAGAAGGGACATGGTTTCGGTATTATGAACTGTAAAGGGATTATTGACAAATACAGGAAGACAAGTCCTATTTTTGACGTTTGCATGTTCGGAATAGACAGTGAGTTGGGTAAAGGCAGTCGATTCTATTTTCGCTTGCCTAAAGGAATAAAGAGGGTTCTGACCATATTGGTCTTGTTTTTACTGTCGGTGCATGTACGTGCAAACAATTTAAATTCTGTTCAAACTGACGTTGATACATTGTCTGTTCCTGAAATGGGATATGTTGTGTCTGGATACGACAGCTTGCTTTCAATTGCAAACATGTATGCCAACATGGTTTACGAAAGCAATGTCAGGGCTGAATATAACCAGGCATTGGTTTTGGCAGACAGCGCGTTTTATTATTTGAATATGCATTATCTGAAATATTCAGGACAGAAAACTCCGCTTCTGGATGCCGACAGTAAAGGAGACGCTCCAGAATTGGTATGGCTGGGTGAGAATTTTGATACTGATTACTATATAATTCTTGATGTTAGGAACGAAGTGGCGGTAGCAAGTCTGGCTGTAAGAAATTTTTCAAAATATTATTACAATAACAAAGCTTATACTACATTATACAAGCAGATAAGTGAAGATAAATCATTGGAGCAATATTGCAGCAATATGCAGAAGTCGGCTAATAACAAAATGGTAGCTATAATTCTTTTTGTTGTCATGATTGTTGTGGGACTAGTTGCTTATTATGTTATTTATCTTCGCCGTATGCTCCATTACAGGTATAACATGGAGCAAGTCCTTACGATAAATCAGACTGTGTTTTCAGCTCGTTCATTGGAAAAATCTTCGGAAAACACTTCTGAAATATGTTCGGGTGCTGTCGATACTATCTTTAGGGACATTAATGAGCTTGTAACAATAGATAATCTGGTAATAGGCGTTTTTGACGAGCTTGATAAAAAACTTGATTTTTCATGTTACAAAGATTGTAATGAAGAAATACTGGCAGGTAAACTTGAAAGGTCGTATATGAACATGAAGGTAATATACGATGAGGGAGAAAGATGGCTCGTTTTTCCTTTGAGGGTTGATTCGCCTAATGGGGTGAAATGTATCGGTGTGATGGGACTTGAATGTGATGACAAACAGGTTAGGGAGGAGGACAGAATTTTGCTGGAGCTTGTTAGTGAATATCTAGGTGTCGCTTTATATCATACGATAGTACAGGTAGAAAAACGTTTTCAGGATATTGAATTGGCAAAGGATGAGGCTGCAAGGGCTGAACATGAGGATAATATGTTGCATGTACAGAATTTGGTGCTTGACAATTGTCTTTCTACCATTAAACATGAGACTATATACTATCCGGGAAGATTGAGGAAAATGGTGGAACAGATAAGGAATGGTAATGGTGAAAACAATACTTCATTGGATGAAGATACTATAATGAAAAGTATCAAGGACATGGACGAGTTGGTGAATTATTATAAAGAAATATTTACCCTTTTGTCGTCATGTGCCATGCGTATGCTTGAGGAAATAACGTTCCGGCGTGCTGCTATAGAAGTCTCCGATATTGTGGCATATGCTGAGAAATATTATAGAAAATCAGTAAAACGTTTGAAAGTATATCCTATGCTTAATGTAGATATAAAGGAACATAATATAGTGATAGGCGATGATGTATTATTACGTTTTATGTTTGAAAATCTTATAGACGAAGCATTGAGATATGAGAGTGAAGGCGAAATAAATATTTCCGTTCGTAGGGATGATTCTTTTGTAAGGTTTGATTTTATAGACAAGAGGCGTAATTTCACACAAGAAGAACTTAATCTGTTATTCTACCCTGATAATGCCAAAGTAACGGTGTCGGACGACGGTAATGTACTGTCTGGTGCAGAATATCTGGTTTGCAAGCAGATAATAAGAGATCATGATGAGTTCGGCGGCAGAAGGGGCTGTAGGATAAATGCCAATGTGGCTGACGATGGTATCGGTTTCTGTGTCTGGTTTACTCTGCCTTCAAAAAATGATTTGACGAGAAAGGTAATGAATTTAGATTAATATATACAAATATGGAAAAGTTTAAAGTTATAATAGTAGAAGACGTAAAATTGGAGCTGAAAGGAACGGAAGAAATATTCCGTCACGAAATACCAAATGCTGAAGTTATTGGAACAGCTATGACGGAGGCCGAGTTTTGGAGTTTGATGGAAACAAAGACTCCAGACCTTGTATTGCTCGATTTGGGTTTGGGGGGCTCAACCACTATTGGTGTTGAGATATGTTCGCGTCTGCATAAAGAGAAACCTGAAATAAAGGTTCTTATATTTACAGGTGAAGTTCTTAATGAAAAACTGTGGGTTGATGCTCTTAATGCAGGTGCCGATGGAATTATTCTTAAAACAGGTGAATTGCTTACTGCAGTAGATGTGCAGGCTGTGATGGAAGGAAAGAAGTTGGTATTTAATTATCCTATACTTGAGAAAATTGTAGCCCGTTTCAAACAGAGTGTTGCAGTGGAACAAAGACGTCAGGAGGCTATAATAAACTATGATATTGATGAATATGATGAAAGACTGTTACGTCATCTGGCATTGGGATATACCAAAGAAATGATAACTAACCTTAAGGCTATGCCGTTTGGTGTAAAGTCTATAGAAAAAAGACAGAACGAACTTATAAACAGATTATTCCGCTCCGACGAAAGAGTAGGGGTTAATGCCTGTAGGCTGGTGACACGTGCTTTTGAACTTAGAATCCTTGATATTGACAATCTGGAACCTGATGAGGAATAAAAATTTTATACACCCTGCTACAGTTTTCTTCCTCTTGTGGTGGCTAGTAGCCATATTGTCATGGATAGGAAACGTGTATGCATGGACTGGCGTAAAAAATATAATAAGTACGGAGGCACTAAGGTGGTTCCTTAGATATACAGAGGAAAATCTGATGTCGTCGCCTGCGTTATATATTGTAATAATATTTTTTATGTCAGTAGGTCTTTTTGTTCATTCCGGTCTTGGAGGAGTGTTTTGGCGGATAGTCAAGCGTGAACGTAAATTGTCAGGTAAAGAGAAGAAATCCATTGTAGCTTCGCTCCTGGTTGCGGCTGCATATTTTATGGTATATGCTTTATTGGCCTGGGGGCCATGGAACATTGTTCGTGGAGTTACAGGAAGGTATGTTGATTCGCCTCTGCATGATGGTGCTTTTTGTATATTGTCAATAGGAATAGGGGTTACTTCTATGGTATATGGATATACTGCCGATCATTACCGTACAGATACGGATATAGTTAGGGGAATGTCGTATATGTTTTCGCGTTTCCCGTCGTATATTGTATCGCTGTTTTTTGCCATACAGTTTATGGCCGCTTTTAAGTATAGCGGACTGCCGATATATTTCGGAATGTCTGACTCATCAATTGATTTGATGTATTGGATATGCTGTCTGGCGCCTCTTTGGGCAGAGCGTGATTATCCTAAATATAATTAAAAACACGGTTCGTTTAGGGATGGAAATATTATTATGATATAAATTTACACACAAATTTTAGATTTAAAACAAAGATGAAAAAAGGTTTATTATTTGCGGCTGCCGGAGTAATGGCGTTGGCAGCTTGTCAGGAAAAGAACGGCTACACCATTAACGGTACTATAGCCGATGCTAAGGATGGCGATTATGTTTACATGCGTTATTATGACGGAAGAGAGTCTTTCACATTGGATTCTGCCGTAGTCAAGAACGGTAAGTTTGAGTTTAAGGGAATGCCGGATTCTGTATTTGCGCCAAAATATATAACATATGGAAGCGGTGCTAATAGTATGGTGTCAATGGTATTTGTTGAGGAAGGAAATATTAATGTTGATTTTGCCAATAATAAGGCAACTGGAACGCCTGCAAATGACGCGTTTACAGCATATAATGAGAAATATACTTTATTTGACAGGCAGTTGGGAGACATTCAGAGAATATACAGCACAGATACAACACTTACAGATGTTCAGAGAGATTCATTAGTTGAGGCTTATGACAAGATTATGTCTGAGTGTATGGATTTTGTATATAATCAGGCAGAAACCAATATTGATAATGTAGTAGGAGCTTATCTTTTACAGACTAATGGCTTTTCTTTCGAAGTGGAACAGACAAGCGCTTTGCTTGAGAAACTTCCTCAGAAATTCATGGCCTCTTCTTCTATGGCTCGTTTGAAAGAATATATAGACAATGCAATGAATACAGTAGTAGGAAAGAAATTCGTTGATTTTTCAATGGATACTCCTGAAGGAAATACTGTCAAACTTTCAGACTTTGTAAGTAAGAATAAATATACACTTATTGATTTCTGGGCTAGCTGGTGTGGACCTTGCCGTCAGGAAATGCCGAATGTAGTGGCCGCATACAAGCAGTTCAAGGCTAAAGGTTTCGGAATTGTAGGAGTTTCATTGGATAAGGATGCGGACAAATGGAAACAGGCTATAAAGGACTTGAACATTACATGGCCGCAGATGTCTGACCTTAAGGCTTGGCAGTGTGAAGGTGCTCAGTTGTATGGAGTACGCTCTATTCCAGCTACAGTGCTTGTTGACCAGGAGGGAAATATAATTGCCAGAGATTTGCGAGGCGATGAAATATCAGAAAAACTTGGAGAATTGTTGAAATAATAACAAATGTTTTCTATAAAAAAACGAAGAAGTTAATTTACAACTTCTTCGTTTTTTTATATATGCTTTATTTTATATCTTCTTCTGCAGGCATCATGTCGCCCTTTATTATAAGGCGTGTGATTTCAGATTTGCCGTTTGTGCGTAATGTTATTGTTTTTTGAAATCTTCCTGGGAATTTGCCGGCACCATTGTAGGTTACTATAATTTCACCGCTTTCTCCAGGTTTGATTGGCTCTTTAGGATATTGAGGAACAGTGCATCCACATGTCGCGATGGCCTGGTGTATAACTAAAGGACCATCTCCTACGTTAGTAAACTTGAATGAACATGTAACTTTCGGACTGTTTTCCGAGAAACTTCCGAAATCATGTGTCGTATTTTCAAACTTTATTTCAGCAGTACCTGCTGCTACTACCATTACTATGCCAATAAAAAGCATTAATGTAGTGATTATGAATTTTCTCATGCTATATGTTTTTATATTGTTATTGCAAATTTACTTTATAATCTAATTCTTACATCTTTTTACTGTCAAAATTAACAGAAGTTACTCGTAAAAGGTTGATTTTAACCTCGGTTCACTTGCTTGACACCCTTAACTGTTCTAAGTTTCTTTATCAGAGCCTCAAGTTTTGATATGTCATCCACCATCACGGTAAGCATTCCGGAGAACAGTCCGTCGTGTGAGTCAACACTAATGGAGCGTAAAAGGATATTGCTCTCTTTGTTTATGATTGAGGTAATGTTGGTCACTATACCAATATCGTCGTGTCCTACAATCCTTAATGTGATAGGGTATTGTTTTCCCTGACTCTTGCCGGCCCATCTGGCACGTACGATACGGTAAGGAAAACGCGCTTTCATTTCCGGTGCATTAGGACAATCGCAACGATGGATTTTTATACCTCCGGAAATGGTTACGAAACCAAAAACATCGTCTCCGTATATAGGGTTACAACATTTGGCAAGGTTGAAATCAATGCCTTTCAGATTCTGGTCAATTACCAAAACATCGTCTTTGAAATAGTCTTTTGTTTCAGTCGTTTGCTGTAGATTATAATTTTCCGCGCTTCTGTAAATTACTTCTTCACGTTGCTCTGTTTCGCGTTTCTGCATCTCCAGATACTTGTCTATTATCAGATTTATGTCGCTGGTTTCGTCAGAAATGCTTTTGTAGAAATCTGTAACACTTTTGAAACCCATTTTTTTGATGAGTCTCATCAGTATTGATTCGTCGTATTCTATTTTTTTGTTTTTGAATTTACGTTCAAGCGTTTCCTTGGCAAATTGTGTTTGCCTTGCTGCTATTTCTTTTAGAGCCTGGCGTATTTTGGTTCTTGCTTTTGATGTGGTTACAAAATTCAGCCAGTCCTGTTTGGGGACCTGTGTATTGGAAGTCATTATTTCCACCTGATCGCCACTGTTAAGAACTTGTTTAAGTTGTACGTTTTTTCCGTTGACTCTGGCACCTATACATTTGCTGCCAAGGTTGGTATGTATTGTAAATGCAAAGTCCAGTACCGTTGCTCCCTGTGGAAGTTTGTATAAATCGCCTTTGGGGGTGAACACGAAGACTTCGTCTTTATACAGGTCCAGTTTGAACTGATCCATAGCTTCTATGTCGCTATCAGCATTTTCCAGTGTCTCTCGTATGGAGTTAAGCCATTCGTCGAGTCCGCTTTCACCTTTTATGCCTTTGTAGCGCCAATGTGCGGCAAGTCCTTTCTCGGCTATTTCGTCCATCCTCTCAGTACGTATCTGTACTTCTACCCACTTGCCTTCCGGTCCCATGACTGTTATATGAAGTGATTCGTATCCATTACTTTTGGGAACGGACAGCCAGTCACGGAGTCTTTTGGGGTTAGGAAGATACATATCTGTTACTATGGAATATGCCTGCCAGCATTCTTGCTTTTCTTTATCTATCGGAGAATCCAGAATTATACGTATGGCAAACAAATCATAAACACCCTCAAAAGGACATCCCTGTTTCTTCATCTTCTGATAAATGGAGTGTATGGATTTTGTCCTTCCTTTCATATGGAATTTCAATCCTGCGTCTTCCAGCTTCTTTTTAATAGGCTCAATGAAGGCTTCTATATATTTGTCTCGTGCTTGTTTAGTGGCATTAAGTTTATCTTTTATATGATAATAAATGTCATGTTGGGTATATTTTAAAGATAAATCTTCCAGTTCCGATTTTAACTTGTACAGTCCAAGTTTATGAGCCAGAGGAGCATATAAATACGCTGCTTCATTAGAAACCATGATTCTGGCTTCATTATTCTCCGAGTCCTTTATCTGCCGCATCAGGTTAACCCTGTCCGCAATAATGATAAGTATCACTCTCATGTCTTCGGCAAAAGACAGCAGCAGGTTCCTGAAATTCTCTGATTCTATAGTAGGGCTTTTTGTGTATAGCTCGTTGATTTTTACAAGTCCTTTGATGATTCCGGCAACATCTTCTCCATACTCGTTTTTAACTTCCTCAAGCGAACATAAGTTGTATTTCACAGACTCATGCAGCATTATTCCCAGTATAGAGGCACGGCGCATGCCGATTTCTTCGGCAACAATTACCGCAGTTTGCATATCTTTAATTATGGGGTTCATACCAAAGACGTTTCTTGGTATGCCTCCGTTTTTCATTACTTTTATAAGATGTGCTTTTATTTTTCTGCAATCATCCTTCTGCAGAGTATCCTTGGATAGTCTGAGCAGTTTTTTATATAGTGAAAAGAGTAGTTCTTTTTCATTCGGGTTAAAAAAAGCAGTTTCTTCCATGACTTTATCTTTTTTCTTGTGTGTAAAGGTAGTTTTTTTCTTCTTGATATTCGTTATATTTCGTTCTTTTTTATAATTTTGAGCAGATTTCTATACTATTGAATAAATTCATTACTTAATTTATACATTATGTTAACACAAGAAGACAAAGATTTATTGGCTAAAAAGGGCATTTCTGAACAGCAGATTGCCGAACAGTTAGCTTGTTTCGAAAAAGGTTTCCCTTATTTAAAATTGTATGCGGCAGCTTCAGTAGAAAATCGTGGTATAATGCTTGCCGGTGAGGATGTACAGAAAACGTATCTTGCTGCATGGGATGCTTACAAGGAAGGTGATAAGAAAATTGTTAAGTTTGTACCAGCATCCGGTGCTGCCAGCCGTATGTTCAAAAATATGTTTGAATTTCTGGGTGCTGATTACGATGTTCCTACTACAGATTTTGAAAAGAAATTCTTTGCCAACATAAAGAATTTTGCTTTCTATGCTGATTTGAATTCTGCATGTGTGAAGAATAACAATAAGGGTATTGACGAGTTGATATCAGAAGGTAATTACAAGGCTGTTGTTTCCAATTTGTTGGAATCTGCAGGTTTGAATTATGGCTCATTACCTAAAGGATTATTGAAATTCCATAAGTATGAAGACGGTGTCCGTACACCGCTGGAAGAACATTTGGTAGAAGGTGCTTTGTATGCGGCAGGAAAGAGCGGTGAGGTTAATGTGCATTTCACTGTTTCAACAGAACATCGTGAACTGTTTGCCAAGTTGGTTGATGAAAAAGTAGCTCAATATGCAGAGAAATACGGTATTAAATATAATATCAGTTTCTCAGAACAGAAACCTAGTACAGATACTATCGCTGCCGATATGGACAATAAACCTTTCCGTGATAATGGTAAACTGCTTTTCCGTCCGGGTGGTCATGGCGCTTTGATTGAGAATCTTAATGATTTGGATGCAGATATAGTATTTATAAAGAACATTGATAATGTAGTTCCTGACAGACTTAAGGCCGATACTGTTACTTACAAGAAATTGTTGGCTGGAGTACTGGTTACATTGCAGAAACAGGCTTTCGAATACTTGCGACTTCTTGATAGCGGCCATTATCGTCACGATGAACTTGAAAATATTATCCGTTTCGTACAGCAGCAGTTGCATTGCCGCAAAGATGATATCAAGGATATGGAAGATGCTGATTTGGTGATTTATCTGCGTAAGAAACTTAATCGTCCTATGCGTGTATGCGGTATGGTGAAGAACGTAGGCGAGCCTGGTGGTGGTCCGTTCCTGGCATATAACCCTGACGGTACGGTTTCATTACAGATTTTGGAAAGTTCACAGATTGACATGAATGATCCTGAAAAGAAAGCTATGTTTGAGAAAGGAACTCATTTCAATCCTGTTGACTTGGTTTGTGCTATACGTGATTACAAGGGTAACAAGTTTAATCTTTTGAATTATGTAGATAAGGCTACCGGATTTATTTCATATAAATCAAAAGGTGGCAAGGAACTTAAGGCGCTTGAACTTCCTGGATTGTGGAACGGTTCAATGAGCGACTGGAGTACAGTATTCGTAGAAGTACCGTTGAGTACATTTAATCCTGTTAAGACAGTTAATGATTTGCTGAGAGAACAGCATCAATAATAAAAACTGAAATATAAAGAATGCATGCAGATGGTAGTTGTCTATCAAAACTGCATGCATTTTTTTGTTTTTATTCTATATTAATACCCATAATGTAATCGTTCATGAAGTATCCTCCGCCTATGTCGAAGTCGCCTTCTGAGACTTTCTTCATACCCATGTGCAGATAAAAGCCAAGTGCGGGATTGTTACGGTTTACATTGAGTTCCATCCGGCATGGTTTCCCGTTTATTTCCTTTATTGCTTCCATTGCTTTATTGAACAGGAACTTACCTATATGCTCTTTTTGATGTTTAGGAAGAACATAAATTTTTTGAAGATGGAACAAATCTTCACCTTCTCTTTGTATTGACACATATCCGGCAGCTTCTCCGTCAAGATATGCAATGTAATAGATATGTCCTTCTTCTGTCATTTGCTTATTGATGTTTTCCGGTGAATACATCCAGTCCATCATGTAATCAATCTGTTCTTTTGAAAGGATATCTTTGTAAGTAGCCGGAAAAGCCACCCAAGCCATCTCATTAATGAGTTTTATATCCTCTTTTGTAGCTTTTTTAATTGTAATCATAATTCGCATTATTTTTAGTTGTACATCTGCAAATTTAAGTTTTTATGATGCTTGTTGTAATTTGAGTCAGCGTTAAATATATTAAAAATAAGAAAATATCAGGTACTTTGCAATGCAAGGTAATAAGATTATACATATATTTGTGCCATACAATAAACTAATATGAAAATTTATGAATGTTGACAATGTAAAATCCCAAATGCGTAAGGGTATGCTTGAATATTGCATATTGTTGCTGTTACATAGGGAACCGTCGTATGCTTCGGATATTATTCAGAAACTGAAAGACGCAAAACTGATAGTTGTGGAGGGTACATTGTATCCTTTGTTGACAAGACTCAAAAATGATGGACTTTTGTCTTACGAATGGGTTGAATCGACACAGGGACCTCCCCGTAAATACTATAAATTGACCTCCTCAGGTGAAGGAGTGTTGTCTGAGCTTGAAACAGCATGGGATGAATTATCCCAAACGGTAAATCATTTAAGGAACGAACTTTTAATAATAGAATCAAAATGAAAAAGACATTAACAGTTAATTTGGGAGGAACGGTTTTCAATATAGATGAAGATGCGTATATACTTCTTGATAACTATATTAACAATCTGAAATATCATTTCCGCCATGAAGATGGTGCGGAAGAAATTGTGCGTGACATGGAAATACGCATCGCAGAATTGTTTTCTGAATACATTACGCGTGGGCAGCAAGTTATTACCATAGAAAATGTAGAAGAAGTGATAGCCCGTATGGGAAAGCCTGAAGAAATTAATTCAGAGACTGATACTGACGATGCTGATAATACGAAACAGTGGGAGAAGTCTGATGCCAGCCAGTCAGTAAAACGTCGTTTGTTCAGGAATCCTGATGACAAGATTCTTGGAGGTGTCGTATCAGGTCTTGCAGCCTATTTCGGCTGGGATACGGCATGGACACGTATCGCTGTACTGCTTTGCGGAATATTTCTCCATGGTTTTATATTGGCGTATATTATCGCCTGGATTATAATTCCTTTGGCACATACCGCTACGGAAAAATTACAGATGAGAGGAGAACCTGTGAATATGGAAAATATTGGAAAGACCGTGACAGACGGTTTTGAAAGGATGAATGATTATGTTCATTCAGACAAGCCACGTACTTTTCTGGAAAAACTGGGAAATGCTTTCTTTTCGGTTATAGGTTTTATATTCAAGCTCTTGCTGATTATATTGGCAATATGTCTTGCTCCGGTAGTCATAGTTGTTCTTATAGTGCTTTTTGCATTGTTGATGGCTGCTACAGGCGTATTGGTAAGTGTCCCGGCATTCTTCTATGATGCTTTACCGTATATAAACTGGGATATGGTAGGTACTTCGGCTGGACTGGCTGTAACTATGGTTATTTGCGGATTGTTGCTGATAGGAATTCCTATCGTAGGTATTATACATCTGATATTGCATGTGGCTGGAAAGAAAGAGCCTATGTCAACGTCTGCCAAAGTCTTACTGATATTGTTGTGGGTAATATCCGCGGCGGTAAGTATCATACTGGTGTCTCATGCTCCATTTATCATAGAACCTTCACATCTTTTGTTTCACAGAATATTGTAATCCAAAGGTATAATATTATAGGAAAAATGTTATCTTTGCAGCATATAGATAAAAACCATTATAATTATGACAAAAAAAATACTTTTGCTTGGCTCTGGAGAATTGGGCAAGGAGTTTGTAATTGCCGCCAAAAGATTGGGACAATATGTGATTGCATGTGATTCTTATCCCGGTGCACCCGCTATGCAGGTTGCCGATGCTTTTGAAGTGTTCAGTATGCTAGATGGAGATGCGTTAGACAAAGTCGTAGCAAAATATCGTCCTGATATTATAGTACCTGAAATTGAAGCTATCCGCACAGAACGTCTTTTCCATTTTGAAAACGAAGGTATTCAGGTTGTTCCTAGTGCCCGTGCCGTAAATTACACAATGAACCGTAAGGCTATACGTGATCTTGCAGCAAAAGAGTTAGGTCTTAAAACAGCTAAATATTACTATGCCAAATCATACGAAGAACTTAAGGAAGCCGCAGAAAAAATAGGATATCCATGTGTTATCAAACCTTTGATGTCATCGTCCGGTAAAGGACAGTCAGTGGCTAAAGGTCCGGAAGATCTTCAATATTCCTGGGATTACGGATGTAGCGGAAGCCGTGGTGATATAAAGGAACTTATTGTAGAAGAATTTATAAAGTTTGACAGTGAGATAACATTGCTTACAGTAACTCAGAAAGATGGTCCTACATTATTCTGTCCGCCTATAGGACATGTGCAGAAGGGTGGTGATTATCGTGAGAGTTTCCAGCCTGCAAGGATTGCTCCTGAACATCTGGCAGAAGCTCAGCAGATGGCCGCAAAGGTTACAGAGGCACTTACCGGTTATGGCCTTTGGGGAGTAGAGTTCTTCCTTAGCCATGATAATGGTGTTTATTTCTCAGAGCTTTCTCCGCGTCCGCATGATACAGGAATGGTTACACTTGCCAATACCCAGAACCTGAATGAATTTGAACTCCATCTTTATGCAGTTCTTGGCTTGCCTATTCCGGGCATAACACAGGAGCATATCGGAGCAAGTGCGGTAATTCTTTCACCTATCGCCAGCAAGGATGCTCCTAGATATAAAGGCATTGAGAAAGTATGTTCACAGCCTGATACTTATTTGCGTATTTTCGGCAAACCTTATACAAAACTTAACCGTCGTATGGGAGTTGTGGTATGTTATGATAAGGTGGGAGGAAATCTTGATGCGTTACGTGACAAATGTAAGTCGCTTGCAGCTAAGGTTGAAGTATATTAATACACTTAAACAGTAAATAAACGGTAATTGAACGCTCGTTGAACACTGAATAAACACAGTGTCCGACGAGCGTTTCAGTTTTAACTCCAGTTTAGAAGTCTTTCAGATTCTATTTATACATTGTTTAAACGCCGTTCACTACCCGTTCATTCATGCGTAGCTGTGCATACCTCCCAGTATGAAGTTCACTCCGAAATATGTTATCAGCACTGATAGGAATGCCAGTATGCAGAAACGGTGGAAGAACATCTGTTTTCTGAAACAAGTTATGGAGTCGGCATGCAAGGCAGAAGAATATATCAGCATGGTTATGAGTGCCCATACCTCTTTCGGGTCCCATCCCCAGTATCTTCCCCATGAAATGTTTGCCCATATTGCCCCGATAAAGATTCCGAAAACCAGCATGAATACGGCTGGATAAAGTATGACTCTGCTTTGCATTTCAAGATTGCTTATATCATTTTTCCTGTTCCCGTTCCTGTAAAGAATTTCTGCTGATATTCCGTTCAGCATCATGATGGCAAACAGCGAGTATGAAATCATGACAGACATTACATGTATGCTCAGCAGAGGTGACGACAGTACAGGCATGAGCGGTGTTATTTCAGGATTACTGTCGCCCATCATTGCTACCAGCAGAGCAAGGCCGGAAATCAAGTATCCCATAGAAACCGTATTGCCTTTTTGTCTGTGAAATACGATGCTGAATATGATAGAAACAGCGGATATCGCAAGCATTGTTTCAAAACCGTTTGATACCGGTATGTGTCCGCTTATAATCCATCTCAATATAATTATGCCTGATATATAAGTCAGAGTAGGGAAGAGGGCATAGTATAAACATCGGTTCACGATGTAATTATTTTCTCTTTTACTATGTTGTAAATCTGAAATATATATCCGGATATTCCAATCGTTAGGCAAAGCATTGCCAGGATTTTCAGATTTATCAGAGAATTATACACTTTCTCCGCATTAAATTTAAATTCAGAAGGAATATATCCATCGGTCTCGTCTGTCTGATATTTAATGATTTTATATATAAGATTTTCAGTTTCCACGAAGTCTTTCATCGCTACTTTTTCTGCTACATAGTTCATGCTATATCTTATGAACAGCCATTTGTCGCGTTCAAGCGTTGCCGGCAGATTCTCAGGAATGGAATACCATTCGAATGTCTTTTTGCCTTTGTCGTAAACGGGGTATATTTTCAGAAGATTTCCCGTACATAAGGAACTTATCAGGCTGAATTTCTCTGCTGCTTCCTCCAGTTCACGGATACGTGTCCTGTTATTTTCATTTTTCAGTTGTCTTTCTATTTTAAATCCGTCGGTATCTATGAAGTCAGACAATTTTGCATATTTACCTTCCATGCCCAATATATTCTGTACGTATTTGCTTTTTATGCGTATGAAGCGTTCCTCTTTCCAGTAGTCATAATAGAAAAAGAAACCTGTCAGTACCTGCTCTGGCGATAATCCTTTATAGTTCTTTTCACCGTATATTTTCTTTGTGAAGTCTATGGCAAGTGTTTGTACCGGCGTGATACGCCCGTTATGGTTAACACGTATGTTCCCGAACGCTTTGGCGGTACGTAATGGCAAGGAAGGGGGGATATTGTTTCCGGCAAATGATGAGGCGAAAGGTATTGTCATAAATATACATGCTACGGAAATCCTCTTTGCAAGGGCTGATTTTTTGGTGAAGAAGAATAAAATCATTGTCAGAAACAGCATTATATATCCGCAGTATGTTATGGCTATTCCGGCCGGGTCCTGACTCACGTACAGTGTGCTGCCTTTTCCGTCGGCATCATATCCGGACTGATAGAAACGGTAACCGCTGTATTTGAATATCTTGTTCATCGAAACACTCCCTTCAGTATTTTTATTGTCGTGTATTATTATTGTGCTTACATAATCCATGGGCGTGGTTGTACCTGGATAGTATTCAGTATGGAAGTCTTTTAGAGAAATGCTGAAAGGTAATTTATGTTTCTCGTTTTCTGCCGTTTTAAAATTTTTTATCGGATTTTCGTTCATTCTGATATGTATGCTGCCTTGCAGTCCGAAAAGATGAGTTGTTAAGGCTCCTGCCAGAATTATGATGAATGAGACGTGCATACAGAATGTTATTATCCGCCTGTATAATTTTCTTTTCAGTATATATATGGTTCCTGCAAATGCTGCGACGAACCATAATATTATGAAAACCGGATTGGAATAGAAATTTCGGCTGACAAATGATGTTCCGTATGTCTTTTCTGCTATGGTAGCTGCCACCATGATTATTATCAGCAGTGACATTGTAGCGATTGTAGTATGCTTGGAGACTTTCAGCAGATTGTTTGTCATACTTAATATGTGTCTGTTTTAAGGGCTCTCTTTTGTTACTTTTGAGTATAGGAGAGTCTTATAGATTATTATCTGAAATGTTTGTCTGCTGACAGCTGTCAGTAGCACTGCTGACACCTGTCAGTAATATAGCCGACAGCTGTCAGCAGCATTGCCGACACGTGTCGGCAGAAGAAAAAGAAGTGGTGTTTTTTATATTGAATCTATAAATTTGACAATTGCGTCCCTGTCTTCTTTCGATAACTCCCTGAATTTCTTGACAGTATAGTATGCGTCGCTCTTCTCGTTGCCGTGCCACATGATGGCTTCAATAACGTTTCGTGCGCGGTTGTCATGCAGCCTGTCTGCTGTTGCCGAGCCTGTACATCGTTGGTGAAGTCCTCTTCCCCATAACGGAGTGGTTCTGCACCAGCCTGTACGGATATCGTTCACCATGAAAAGTTTGTGCTGTATCATGTCCGAGTACGGCCATATTTTCTGGTTAGGATATTTGGGCAGACGGCTGTCGCCTTTGCTGAAGAAACCGTTAGGGTCGTAGAAATTGTCGTCGCCTGTAGTCCATGATGGCTTGTGGCAGTATGTACAGCCTATCTGTTCAAACAGTTCCTTGCCTTTTAATACATCCGGATCGTCAACGTTTCTGGCTGCCGGTACCGCAAGACCTCTGTGCCATACCATGAAGTCAACGTAATCTTCATCGCTCATTTCTACGTCAAGTTCTGTAGATGTGAGATAAGCTTTTATGGCTTCTGACATGTCATCCGCATTGTCGCTTGCCGGATGCCATGTGGGATGATTCTTTTCCGGGTCAACCTGTTCGATATAGTCTTTGTATCCGGCCTGTACTTCAGAGTCTTTTGACGAGTATTCTGCATATGTTCCGGCAGCGTCAAGATAGTGGTATCTTCTGTTGCTTCGTGTCACGTTTGTGATATTCCACAGAGCGTTAATACCTGCCGCATCCTGTAGTGGTCCGCGGCTTAAGGCGTATGTAAATTTGAAAGGATGTTCCTCCTTTACTGTTCCCGGCGCAACGTCTGTTACTTTTGTGTTGCTGTACTGTTTCACCCATTCGCCGTTTTTGAAGAACGCCTGGTTTATGCCGTTAGGCAAGTATCCATCGGATTCCTGTTTCGCATATTCTGCTTTCAGGTCTTCGTCCGAAATAGCGTCCAGCAGCCCCGTTCCGTATATGCCTATTGTCGATTCAAGTCTCACGGCATAGTCTTCAGGCAGCTTGTATCCCTGATTTACGACGTATATCGCATCTTTTGGAATATTTACTTCCGGGTATTGCAGTTCATAGGTTTCTCCGTCGGGGAATGTGTTGTTCCACTGGTCTGTATGATTTTTCCATTCCACGGTTATTTTGCTTTCGTCCAGAGGAGCTTTGAAAGGTTCTATCGCATGTGTCTGTGGCATGCCGGCCAACCAGCTTACGTAGGCATCCGTTTGAGGATTATATACCACGAGCAGACATCCGTTCCCGATGCTGTTTGTTTCAAATGTTCCGGCGGATAGTCTTTTGCCGTGTCCGTATCCAGGATGGCAGTGTATGCACGAAGTACGTATATACACAGGGCCAAGTCCGCACCTTACTCCCTCATGATTGCTCATGAAAGGTTTTTCGAAGAGGGCCTCTCCGTTCTTGAATTGGCTGTCCATTCCGCTCTGTTCAACGGCCGGTGTGGGTTGTTCAAGAGCATTCGAAGTGGAAAGATATGCCGTACCGAGTTCTCCTCCTGTGTAATACCACTCAGGAAGATCGCTGTTTTGTTGATTATCGTCACCGGGTATGTCGGAAGTATTGTCTTTGCATGCTGTCATTCCTATTAATACAGCCATGCCAGTCAGTAGATTAAGTTTATTCATAGTTAGTTATTTGTAAATAAAAAATGAAATAAAAGTGTGAGGCACATTACCTTTGCCGTATGTGCCATACACTTTTTTATTGAGTATTACATTAATTTTCATTCAGCACTCTGGCAACTTCGCTAAGTGAGTTGGACACTTCGGCTACAGCCGTTATTGCGTCTTTTGTAGCCTGGCCTGTCGCATTCTTTGCGAATGGTTCAGGTATATTTTCTATGGCTGTTATGGCTGCATCTATCGCGTCTTTGAGTGCCTTGTCCTTATCGGCGTCAACAGAGGCTATATAGTCGCTTACCGATTTGTCACCGTCGTTGCTGCCTTCGTAAGCGTTTTGTATGCTACGGATGTTGTCGGCAAAGTCAACCGTGGAGTTTAGACTATATGGCGATTCGATGTAGTTCTTGTCCTCCTCGCTGCTTCCGTTTGCAGGGCGTCCCATTTTCTGTTCCGCCACTTCGTCGGCTATGTCAATACATCCTTGTAGTATTTCCTGCGCGGCGTCAGTGTAGTTTACGTATTTGCTTCCTCCCTGACCGGCATTTAGCATGCTTTCTCCATAGTTGAAGGTTGGTTCAAGTTCGTTGTCTGTAAGCATGGTCTGTTTTTCGGTCGTGATATTATCCATTCCCGCCCATGACGCTTCAAGGCGCACGCACTGGTAACACAAGTCTTCGGCTACTGCCGCCATGTATATCATCTGGTTTTTATTCAGTGAATTTATTTGCCTAGCAGATGATTTGTCGCCTGAAGCGTCAAGCTGGAACAGCATATATTCTATGGCATGGAAACCAAGCAGACCGTAACCCAGATTTGCGCTCACGTATGCTCCGCCTCCTTTACCTATGGCAGTCATCATGCCGCTGTTGTTCAGGAGTTGGTCGAGTGCGGCCTTGTCCAGAGGCCATGAGTCGATGTGCGGGTCTATGTTATAATCGGCCGCCGCACCGAACAGGAACGCCTCGCTCAGTTCCCAGTATTTCCTTGATTCTTTCCAGTAGTCTCCGGCTTCAGTGATTTTTGCCTGTGCGCCGGTCTTGTCGCTATCGAACAAGTCTCTGGCCTCATTGCACGCATCCATCAGTTTAATGGCTGCATCGGCCATGCTTTTGTAAGTAGGTATGACGGTGTTGTTCACATAAGGTGTAACAGCATCCTTCAGGGCTTCCTCTTTTGTTGACAGCTCTCCTGAATTGCCGCTGTTGTCGTCATTGCAGGAAATCATTGATGTAGCCATAACAGCACTCATCGCTATAATGGCAGAAGTTTTAAAAATACTTTTCATTTTCGTTGTTAATTTAAAGTTATACATGTTATGTTTAGAGTTTGTCTGAATTCTTATCTTGTGAAGAATCCTGCGTATGCTATGCCGAGCGAGATGGCCGGCTCGTTGTTGTACATGCTTTTCAGGAGGCCTATGGAGTATTCACCCTTTATCACGATATCCTTTATCGGGAAATAGTTGATTCCTGCCGCTATACGGTTCCTGCCGCAATATTCATATTTCAGTCCGCTTGTCTTGTGCATGGAGTCGTAATAATCGTATCTTCCGAAGATGTAGAATTTTTGTTTTTTTTCTCTTGTCTTTTCAAACTGCGAGAAAAGGTCGTATCCGGCTTCTATACCTGCCGCGATGACATCGGAGGCCACGGCTTGTTTCGGCGACGGCGAATTGCTGCTCATACCCATGTTGTATTCGCTTATCAGTTGGGCATCAGACAAGTGTCCGTAATCGAAGTTCCCCCTTACAATCCAGTTATGGTCGTTGTATCCGAAATCGAACGCGCCTATCGCCACCGTGCCTTTCACGTCTTTGAACTTTTCATTTTTGCTTCTGCTCAGCGTGTTGCTGAAAGAATTTCCTATATATCCGCTTACGGATAGTCTAAGGCCTTTTATCGAGTAATTATCGACTCTGAAGGCTCCTGCCATTGCGTTTGCAATCTTGAATTCATATGGACTGCCGGCTCCGCCCTGAATCCAGTTCATGCGGTTGAAACGGTCGGAGTCAAGTCCCGGCAACAGCATTGCCTCGTATCTCCATTTACCAGCCTGTCCCCAAATACTGATTCCGGTTTCGTGCCATGTACACGGCATGATTGTGTTTTCGCCTTCCGGACGGTAAACACCAAAGAATTCCGTTGGCATATGATGCTGGTTTGTTCCGCCCACAGGTACTATAATGTGTCCCATCTTGATATTGAATTCCTTGCAGAACGATTTCTGAATCCAGAACTGTTCGAGTGCCACCTCGCCTCCGCGTTCTATTTCGCTCTCGTATTCGCCGGCTTCTTCCTCTTCTATTTCTACGGCGCTTTCAGTTCCTCCGTGCTCGAACTCGATTTCACTACCCAACGACCATCCTTTGCCAAAGTCATATCCCACATAGAAAACAACATGTGGAAGGTCAAATCTGCCGTGACTTTCTCCGGTATAGTTTTTCGCATCGGTGTATCTGAGATAGTTGTCACTGAAGAAGTTTCTGCTGTAGGCAGCCTCGCCATATCCTCCGAAGGTAAGTCTGCTTTCTTTCTTTTCTTCTTTCTTGTTTTCTGCACTGTTGTCGGCAAATGCGGCATTGAGTGTAAGGGCCGAGAAAACGGCCGTAAATAAGATTTTTCCAGTTGCCATGATTTTATGTCCGTTTTATAGTTTTTAAGTCATGGCAAAGGTATCCGCTTTTTAAAGTGGCGTCAATACCTATAAATTGGTAAAATTATACTTAAAAATACCTATAGTAGGTATATGAGGCAATCAAATTGGAGATATTTTTGTTATTTATGCAATAAATACTTAAATTCGTATTGATAATAAAAACAAAATTTTGGTTATGAGAAATTTTAATTACTATGCATTGAGCAGTATATGTGCTCTAATAATAGGTGTACTGTTGGTGGTATGGCCTGGGGAAGCCGTAAGGTATCTTGTGATTACTGTCGGGGTTCTGTTTCTGTTGCCGGGACTTATCGGAGTTTTTGGCTATTTGGCAACGGCCAAGCGCAGGGAAGAGGCAGGTATCAGGTCTGCTTTTCCGGTTGCAGCCGTAGGTAGTGCACTGCTCGGGTTCTGGCTTATGATTATGCCTGACTTTTTCATTACTACACTGATGTATGTGTTGGGTGTATTGTTGGTATTGGCAGGCCTTTCGCAACTTTTCAACTTCATTTCGGTGCGCAATTTTACTAAGGTGCCATTCCTGATGTATGTTGTTCCGGTATTGGTGTTATTGGCCGGTATCGTAGTTCTGGCTAATCCGTTCCAGACAGCAACTCTTCCTTTTACCATACTCGGTGTTTCGGCCATAGTCTATTCGCTCACAGACTTAATCAGACTTATCCGTTACAAGAAAAAGGTAATGAAGGAAGAAGAAAACATAGTGGATGTTACTCCGATTGAGGAAATTAAGGACGAGCAATGATAAAAATTCCAACAGCGTTCTAACTGTATTTTAATACTGTTCGAACGCTGTTAGAATTTTTTTACAGTTCAGTGTTTCTGTATATATCCTTTTTCAGGACGTATAACAGAAACGATTTTAATTCTTTATTATAAGTTAGAACATCGGTTCAAATGGTATTAAAATATTGTTTGAATGCTGTTCTTTTTTTATAGTTCAGACCTTCTAAATTAATAGGATGATATTGGGAGCATAATATCATTCGCTAAGTATAAATTCTAAAGTTTTTTTGATTTTTATAGCAAATAAAGACTTAACTTTTAATAAAATACCTAATAGTTGTTATTTTTTATCCTGTTATGAAGGATAAAATAGCAATTATTAGGTATTGTGTCATCATACTAGGCATGTTAATTTTGCAACATCAATAAATAAATTATTTGTATAGATTTTATGAAGAAGTATTATTATTATTGGGTATTAATGTTTTCAATAGTGATATCCATTTCGTCTTGCTCCAAAAACGAAGTTGTGAATGGTGCATTGTGTGATTTGACAGTACGCGTTTTATTGAAAAATCAAGTATCAGATTTTTCAACTTTTCAAGTGACTATCGTAGAACAAAAGTCTGGGAAGGAATTTAAAACAAAGGCAGACAATGAGGGGTATGCTAAATTTGATTTACCTTTTGGAACATATGACTTACAGGCGGAAAATTTAATAAATGGTGTATCAACATTATATGGTCATAAAAAGAATGTAACTTTAAGTGAAAATAAGACTTTGATAGAAATAGAGGTTTCTTCTATTATAAATTCAATGGAAAAGTCCTTTGTATTGGATGAATTATATTTTAATGGAGATAAGAATGGTGAATGGAATAGTATTTATTATGAGAGTTATTTAACAATAAGAAACGTTAGCGACCGTCCTTTGTTTGCTGATGGACTATCAATTGCTATCTGTGGAGATTATAATTCTATTGAGTCAAGTGAAGATAACCCTATGCCGGGATATTTAAAGAAGGATACAGTTATTATTACTCAGCTTTATACAATCCCTGGTGAAGGAAATCAATATAAAGTTGAACCAGGAGAAAGCTTGGTGCTTGCACATTCGGCTATCAATCATAAATTAGGTGAAGACGGACAGATAGATGAAACAAAAATTAGAAGTATTGATTTAAGTGGTGCAGATTTTGAGTTTTTTGTTCCTTATGAATACACAATGACAGTTGATAATCCTGAAGTTACAAATATGATTGTTGATTACTCAATGAATCAGGCTTTTAACTGGGGATATAGTGGTTCAACACCAATAATGCTTGCTCGTCTGGATGAAGCAAAAAAGCAAGAAATGCTTGATAATAAAATTAATCTTCCTTTGCCGCATTCAATGGGAACAATGAAAATGGAACATTTAGCACTGCCTGTTTCATGTATTATAGATGGAGTTGAAACAGGTTCAATAAACAATCTTTTTCATAAAGTATTGCCGGACAAGGTAGACCGTGGTTCTATTCTTATTAATAGTGGTGGACTTTATGGCGGATTCGAAGGACAGTTTATTAAACGAAGAGAAATTACAGATGCTCAAGGGAATACAACAGTGAAGGATACAAACAATAGTACCGATGATTTTGAGATTATAGAGCATGGACAAAAAAGTTATCCTAAAAAATAATTTATTAGTTATGTAATATTGCAAAGAAGGTTGAGTATAAGATATTTAGTTGCTCAGCCTTTCTTTTTTAATAAATATATGATGAAACTTTTTACTGTTATAACTTTAGTATTGTATATTTCTGTTTGTCAACTTGATGCTGTAAATTCATATTCTGAAGAAAAATTAAAAAAATCAAATGAAAGAAATAAAAGCTATCTTGTTGGGTATGTTTATGACAGAGATACAGAAGAACCTATTCCTTTTGCTAATATTTATATAAAAGATAATGAACGTGGAACCATGTCAGATGTAGATGGACGTTATAGACTTGATTTCTCATCCGAAGGCACATTTCAGTTAAGAATAAGTAGCATTGGGTATGCTGTTTCCGATATAGTTGTTAATGTTAATGGTTCAGGAAGACAAATGAATTTTGGATTGACACCTCAAAGTATAGCTTTGGAAAACGTAACAGTTACTGCTCAATATATAGACAAGTTGGGTAGTGATGCAACTATTGAAAAGGAAGCTTTGGAGTATATTCAGCCTACATCTATTCAAGATATTTTTCAATTACTTCCTGGAGGTAAATTAGGAAGTAATAATATGCAGAGCAGACAACTTATATCTTCCCGTCAAGCAGGAAGTGATGAGGTTACATCTTTTGGGATGGGATTGAGTATTGATGGAGTTCCAATGCAAAATGATGGGATGCGTATTCAGATGTCTGGTTTTACTGGACGTGGAAATGTTGAGAAAGAAGGGAATATTAGTGTAAATACAGGAGTGGATTTACGGACAATCTCTACAGATCATATAGAAAGTATAAGTATAAATCGAGGTATTGCTTCTGCTAAAGAAGGGAATTTAAGTAGTGGTACCATACGGGTTATACCAAAACAGGGTCAGAGTTCATTGAGAGCGAGAATAAAATTTGACCCACTGAATAAATTGGCATATATCGGCAAAGGATTTTTGTTATCAAAAACATTAGGAACATTGTATTTAGGAGCTGATATAGTTCAATCGGCTTCAAAAATAGATTTGCCTAGAGGGGCATATAATCGTGTGACTGCTCAGGCTAATTGGAATAACAAAGTAACATGGTTTGGAAAACAACTTGATTTGAATATACGTGGAAGTTATATAACCTCTTTTAATAATAACAAAACAGATGATATTATTGAGACTTTTGATGAGAGTTATAATACGTTATATCAAAGAATGATGCTTTCCATGAAAGCAAATATTAAGTTGGATTGGCTGTTTGTCGATCAGTTGGAGTTTTTAGCATCTGCAGATTATTCAAATGATATTTTAGAGTATAATAAATATGTAATTAATCAGTCTGTTAGACCTTTACAACAGTCAATTGTAGAAGGAGAAAGTGAAGGTGAATATTTACCACGAACATATCATACTTTTTATAGAATAGATAATTCTCCATTTAATGTTTATTCACAACTTACAGCTACTAAATTTGGTAATATAAACAACAATATTAATTATAAATTATTATATGGTGCTACATTCAATAAAACTAAAAATTACGGAGAAGGCGTTGTTGTAGACCCAAAACGTCCACCTTATCCTAGTAATAGTTTCATACGTCCTCGCTCTAATAAAAGTATTCCCGCCATAGCAAATCAGGCTGGATATATTGAAGGAAAAGTTAGATATAAAATGGGTAAGCATGAAATGAATACACAATTAGGGTTAAGGGAAACAATGATGCTGAATTTACCGTCTTCTTATAAACTGAAAGGACGTGTTTTGTTTGAGCCTCGTATGCAACTGTCATATACATACGATTTTGGTACAGAGAATCTAAATCGTTCAATAACTTTACGAGCAGGGTATGGTATTGAAAACAAACTTCCTTCTGCAGATTTTTTGTATCCAGACAAGGTCTATCATGATTTTGTTGCATTAAATGCATATTTTAATGAACCGGAGAAAAGGTTATTAATTACAAATACCAAGATACAAGATCCGACAAATCATGATATACGTGAGAATAAAAACCGTAAAACAGAGTTTGGAATAGATTTAGATATTAAAGATTATCAGGTCTCATTGACAGCTTTTTATGAACGGATGAATGGAGGTATTGAATATTTTATTCGTTATATTCCAACATCATATACTTACTATTATGAATTAAAACATCCTGTATCAACAAAGCCTAACAAAGATGATTTCTATTCAATGGAAAGGCGAACTTTTATGGCTTTAAATACGCCGACAAATAGTTCTAAAGTAATAAAGAAAGGTATTGAGTATAGAATTAGTATACCAAAAATAGAATCCATATTTACCAGTTTTGAGATAAACGGAGCCTATTATAATACGACATACACAAATGGAGTTCCAGTTATGTATTATCCGTCTATGATGCAGAATAATGCGCCTTATCCATATGTTGGCATATACGATGGTTATGATAAAAGGCATGCTGAAATATTTAATACAAATTTTTGGATGAATACTCATATTCCTAAGTTTAAGCTCATTTTTACAAACTTTATCCAAATAGTATGGATTGATAAGTCGCGTTTGTCTACTGATACAGACGTCTATCCTGATAAGTATATGGATACTTATGGTGAGGTACATACATTGACTCCTAATATGATTTCTAGCGATAATACATTTGCTTCTTTAAAGCGTGATTTTCTTTCTGCTCGTTATAATGAGTTGGGTAAACCTATATCACTTCGTATGAATCTCAAATTGACGAAGGAATTTAACAGATGGTTAAAGTTGTCATTATTTGCTGATAATATTTTGCAGGTTAGTCCAAAATATAAAAATAATTATAAAAAAACAGTAAGAGATTGGTATAGTCCGTTTTTTGGGGCTGAGTTAATTATTAATATTTAGTTGAGATGCTGAAACATTTGTTTATAATTTTCCTTTTAACATATTCTGTTTTAGGAAACTCACAAGCACGATTTGATATTAAAAAGTATAATTTTAATAATAGTACTTATGATGGTCATTTAGCACTATACCCTGATTTTGAAAATGAATTTGAGTATATAAAACTACATTATCCGTCTTTAAATAAAAGTAGTGATAAAGAGAATACAGTCATTGTTTTAAATATAGAGGATATATCTGTAAACGGTGATTATTTGCATTATAATGGAAATAATATATTAGACTATAGTATTTTGGCAGGCGGTACGCATACTATAAAAGGTGTAGGTACACTTTATGGTAGAGTTTCATATAAAAATAGTTGGATTAAAAATATATCTCAAAATTACTGTGTGAATGCAGAAGACTATCTTCCGTATTTGGTATATGATACTATAAATTCAGGACAGGTACGCAATGAAAAATATATGATTGAAGGAGGGATGAGTTTTACAAGAGAACAATGGAGCTATGGCTTGAGTGGCTATTATGAAGGTACTGCTTCCTCAAAATTTGAGCAGCCACATAGAGCGGTGTATTGCTATTGGTTTCGTCCGGCTTTTAGTATTAGTAAGGCAGATAATAGATATAATGTGGCTTTAAAAATGTATCCTGAAATAAGTAAACAGAATATATCAGTGGCCAGTTCCGTTGGTACATACTATTTTATGCAGTCTTATGGCATGGGGCAATGGAATAAAAGAGAAAGTGCGTCTGGATATAATTATAGTCGAAATGCAGATATCTTCGGTGGTGGATTTGATATGTTATTCACATTAACTTCCAATAAAGATTTTAAATTACTTATGAATCTTGCATATAATTACAGGAAGATGAAAACGGAAGAAACTTCTTATAAAAATTTATATGAATTAAACACACATTATTTCAAGTCTCAACTAATATTTAATTGGAGATTGAAAAAGAATTTAAGCATGGTTTGGCAGGCATTTACAGAAAGTAAAATTCGTAGAGGTATAGAGAATGTGTATGAAACAAAGGAAGTTGATAAAGAGCAATATCTATATGATTATATATTAGTCGGTAATAATCAATTATATAGTTGCAATACTTATTCAGGAAATATTAGAGGTAAGCTTATTCTGAATATAGATAAAAAAAATGTTGTTGATTTTTGGATAGGCGAAGGAGTTAATGTATATAAAGAAGAATATTTGATGCCTTTTTTATCGATTAGTAATACGACTTTTACTACTTATACAGGATTTGGTTTTAAACGAAACAATAAGTCCTCAGAAATTGATTTGACTATACAAGGAGCATATCGTATGAAAGCTTTTAATGAATATGAATTACCAGAACCGGTAAATAATGTTCAAACATTGCAGACTTATATTCCATATTTAATTAGGGGAGAAGAATATTGGACAATAACCTCATCGTTAATATATGCATATAGTTTACATTGTGGTGGAAAGTTAGGTACAGAAATTTCAGCTGCTTTATTAAAGCGCACCAATGCTCCATACTTACACTCATTACCTCAAAAAAACAAACGAAGCCAATTAATATTAGGACTAAATATATTTTATGCATTTTAATAATATGAGGAAAATTGTATTTATTTTATGTCTGTCTTTTTTATCAGCATGTTATGATAGTGAACTTGATACTGGTTCTTTAATAGAGACTAACAACGCAACAACAGATAATACTATAGGAAATCCTATAAACTTAAAATTAACATATGATATTGTTGGTGAGATAGATAATGAAAGTAATTATTTAAAATTACCAACAGGTTGTTCAAGGCTTGATGAATGCTTAAATAAGATAGGGGCTACAGGAATTGAACGCATTTTCCCTAATGCTGGAAAATATGAGAGATATCAAAAAGAATACGGACTAAATCAATGGTATTCTTTTGTTATTAATAAAGATGCTCTATCAAGTAGAGCTATATACGAAGTTTTTGGTGATATAGCAATTTTTATAGAACCAATACGAAAAATGTATCTTAATGATTATAAAGTACAAGAATTTGAATCCGATGTTTCACGTTCTGTTTATCAGTATCCTTTCAATGACCCACTATGGAGATTTCAATGGAATATGAAAAATGATGGTTTATTAGGTGAAAGTGGCAAAGATACAAAAAGAGATTTTGCTGATGGGGCAGACATAAATATTGTACCTGCATGGAGAGAAACTACAGGCGATTCACGTGTAGTTGTTTCAATAGTTGATGGTGGAATAGATATTATTCATGAAGATTTGAAAGAGAATCTATGGATAAATAATGGAGAAATACCAGGAAATGGAATAGATGATGATAATAATGGATATATTGATGATGTACATGGATATAATTTTGTTGATAGAAATGGAGAAATAATTCCACATGAACATGGTACGCATGTTGCTGGTGTAATAGCTGCAGTAAATAATAACGGAAAAGGTATTTCTGGAATAGCGGGAGGAAATGGCTTTAAAGATTCTGGTGCAAAAATTATGAGTTGTCAAATATTTAAACCAAATCCAGATTATGACCCTTCAGACCCACATTCATCACCGAATATATCGGTGCAGGATGACAAAACAATAGCAGAAGCTATAGTGTATGGGGCGAATAATGGGGCTTTAATAAGTCAAAATTCATGGGGCTATAATGATTTCCTTCCTGAACCAAAGGTCATAACTGAGGCAATAGATTATTTTAATAATATTGCAGGAATGTATGAAGGCTCTTTAATGAAAGGGGGTATTTGCATTTTCTCTGCAGGAAATGATGGAGTGGATAAAAAAGCGTATCCGGCTGCCCGTTCTCAAGTAGTGGCTGTTTCTTCATTTGCACCTGATTATGCAGCAACATGGTATACAAATTATGGATATTGGGTAGATTTGTGTGCACCAGGAGGGAGTAGTCCTTTTGACGGAAAATATTCCTATATAGATGGAAAGCCTATTGCAGAAATATTGAGTACACTTCCATCAAAGAATGGTAAGGGACTTTATGGTTATATGCAAGGTACTTCAATGGCGTGTCCGCATGTTTCTGGTATTGCGGCTTTAATTATATCTAAATATGGAAAAGATGGTTTTACTAATGAAGAGTTGCGTAATCGTTTACTTTCAGGAATAAAAGCAATAGATATAAATAAATACAATTCTGTAAATTATAAAGATAAATTAGGTGTTGGTTTTGTTGATGCTACAGTAGCTTTGAAAGATTACGATGAAAATAGTATTCCACCGTTGCCGGTATTTATTCAATCAAAGTCAGAGGTTGGTTATGATTTTATAAAAATATTTTGGACATCAGATGAAAGTGGTGACGATTTATTTAAATACAGGTTATATTATTCATCACAGATAATTTCTTCTGATAATTATTTAACAGAAGGAGTGGAATCTTTTGATATTTCGGCTAATTGTGCTCCTGATGGCCAGGAGTTTACTCGTACATTAGAAAAACTTAAAACTGGAACAAAATATTATTTCGCCTTACAATCAATTGCAAGGAATGGAAAAACTTCTTCTTAGTCTATTTATGAGGGTGGATTGTCTACTTTGGTTAATATACCACCATCTGTAACAACAGATGCTAATTTGGAACACACCTTTAATGTTTACGGTAAGGATATTTTGAATTTAATGTTTAAAATAACAGATAAGGATAATCATACCTGGAAATATAATATAACAAATCCTGCGATTGTTTATATTGAACAAAAAGGGGATGTACTTGATGTTAAAATTCCTTCTGAGAAGTTGTCGTTAGGTGAACATCAATTCACACTAACTGTGACAGATGAATATAATGCGTCAACATCTGTTGTTATAAATATAAATAAGAATTATGACAGTTGTCCAGTTTTGAAAAATCCAGATCTTATTATAGCTTTAAGTAAAGGAGATAGTCATACGGTTGATTTAAAAGAATATATTGTTGATGAGGATGTGGAAACATTAAACTTTAAATTAGGAGAATTAAAAGGTAACAATGTACAATTATCACTTGAAAAAAACTTTTTGACAGTTGAAGGAAAAAGTTTAGGACAATCAAAACAGAATATAATAGTAACAGATAAACATGGGCAATCAGTTGAGTTCTCTTTACCTATTTTTGTTTATATGAATAAAGGTATTTTCAGTTTGTTTCCTACTGAAGTAGAAGATATACTATATGTAAGATTAGGAACAGGTATTACAGGTGAAATAATTCTGACTATTCGTAATGTTATTGGTAAGATTGCCTTAAAACAGGTAAGTCATACGGATGAATTGGATTCTGAGAAAAAGACAGTTCTTTTAGATGTTTCATCGCTTTATCCAGGAAAATACTCTTTGAGTATCTCTAATCAAGGAAAAATATATACAGAATCATTTTTAAAACAATAAGAAAAATGTACAATAAAAAGTTATTTCTGTTAGTATTATTTTTATGTATGCCTTTGTGTATGGTTTCACAAAGTAGGGTCTTGCCAATAATGGAGATTCCAGTTTCGGCAGACGCCTTGGCTTTAGGTAATGCTATTCATGGTATTTCTAATACTTCTTATATTTATACTAATCCATTGTGTTTCTTAAAGCATGGCAAGAGTTGGAGTACAGATTATTCTATGGTTGTTATTCCTACGGATGATATAGTTGGAACATTACATTCTGTTACAGCTGCATATAAATGGAGTAACCAAGCTCTTTTAGTAGGTGGACGATATTACAATATGGGAAAAATGGAAACATTTGTCGATGATGATATGCAGGAAATGAGTAAAAAAGAACTTTATCGCCTGTATTCTTATACTTTTGATATAGGATATACAGTAAATATTTTTGAAAAATTTTCCATATATATTAATACTGGTTATGTACAAGAAAAAACATTAACTAAAATACAAGCTTTTCGTTCAAATTTTGGCGCAGATTATTTCAATTCATGGGGCGATAAAATAGATTATACCCTGGGTTTGTATATACGTAATTGTGGAAAATTTTATTATAATAACCACAATGAGTTTTTGTCTCCTTGCATTGGACTCGGTGGCAACATGGAATGGAGTCCTTTTACTAGACATAAATTGTTAGCTTGTCTAGATGTAGGTATTTACACTCCAACAGGAGTGATGAAAAAAGAAACAGAAGTAAATGGCGGTATAGGTTATTCTTATAATAATATATCACTTCGTGTAGGCGGATTTTGGAGTAATAGTGCAGATTATTTAGCGGCTTCTTTATGCTATCGTTGGAGAATGTTTGGTGTATCTGTAGCTACATCTTTTCCTTTTCATAAAGAGAATAATAACTTGTATTCTGTTGGATTACAATTTGAATGGTAAAAAGTAATAGGTATTTATAGCTCTTTAAATATCACATGGTAAAAGTTGCAACTTTGGGTGAACACATAATGATGTCATTTTCTGATTTTGGTTGATTGAGCGTTCATTATATGTTCACTTAATGTTTTATGAAATATCATTACAGGAATCGAACTATTTTTACAGTTCAGTGTTTCTATACTGTTTAGGCGACATGCCTGTATATCTTTTGAAATATTTTCCGAAAAACGAAATGTCCGGGAAGTTCAGTGAGTAAGCTATCTCCTGGATTGTCATCTCTGTAGATTTCAGTTTCGCTTTTGCATCGTTTATGATGAATGATGATATGATATCTGTCAGTGTTTTACCCGTTATCTTCTTTATGGTAGTGCTGAGATGCTGTGGCGACAGATGCATCTTTTCGGCATAAAAGCTGACGTTTCTTTCTGTGTGATAGTTCATTACAACCGTTCTGACCAGTTCCTTAACTATCTCCTGGTTTCTGTTGTACTGCTGGTTTACGCTTTTACCGTTCTTTATCAGATTGCCTAGTCCAAGAATCATCTGTGTAAATGTCAGTGCGGACTGTTCTTGCGTTATAGTGCAGCAGGCTACACTTCTGGCTTTTATTATAACCCTTATGTAGTCATATATCAATCTGCTTCCTTTTCTGTCGAGTTGCATAACAGGCTTTTCAAAAATAAATGGAGTATATTCTATAGATTTTGAAAATAATGATGAACTCCTTACCAGTTCAGTTGCAAATCCTGCGAATATGAACCTACAGTCCTCACTCTGTTCCAATATCTGAAAATACAGGTCTGGCAGTAGTATAAGCAATGTACCTTTTTTCATTGCGTATTGCGTAAGGTGTACGGTTATGGAACATGTACCTTGAAAACATAGGAGGAACATGTATCCAGGAACTTTTGAAGGAGATTTGAACAGATGTTTTAAGTTTCCTGACATATCTATTCCTGCCATTAAATCTATGTTTTGAGGTATGTTGTTAAGTTTTTCTAGGTGTGTCATGTAGCATGTTTGTTTGTATTGCAAGCAAATTTACTTTATTATACATGAAATCCCAAAAAAAGACCTGTTTTTCTTCGTTTTTGACTTCTTTAATGTATTTATATTTTGTTTTTATACATAAAAATCCCTTGCATCAAGATGAATATGATATCATATTTTTGATGCAAGGGATTTGTTTTATGATGTAATTTTATGTCATCGTTTTCCGCCTCCGATGAATTTCCATACCAGTGAGCTGAATGCAGCACCTACCAATGGAGCTACTATGAATAGCCATAATTGGCTGAGAGCTTGTCCGCCTTCCATTATTGCCGGACCTATACTTCTTGCAG
>JAHLFB010000244.1 GCA_018884025.1 Candidatus Phocaeicola faecipullorum | reverse complement strand
GGAACTTTTTTTTGAACTTTTTTTACCGGAAAGACGAACACAACTGATAATTAAAACGTTAGAAGAAAAAATCATCCAAAAAAGAAATGAAAAGGAGAAAACAGAAACTCCTTAATATATATTACGCGCACACGCGAGGAAGGGGAAAGAAGCAACGCAGGCGGATGAATGACAAAAGGAAGATAAACGGAAAGGGAAACGCATATATCTGCACTTGCAAAACAGCTAAACAGGGGAAAAGGAAGTATGCATCTTTCATAACAGAAAAATGAAAACAAATAGAAATACTAAATTTGCCAATAAAGTAACATACGGACATAAAAAAAGGAGTACCGCTGTACTCCAACCTTTGTTAACCTTAAATCTAATACTATGAAAAACACATTGCAAATATACGTGTTTCTCTAAATATAGCAATAGATATAAATAAGAAAAATAGATTTTACAACATATTTTAATGTATTAAAATTCTCATTAAAAGGATTTTAACAAAAAAAACATCATAATCCTAACCTGGAAGATATTTCGAGCATACGCTGGATAGGTACGATTGCCTTCTTTGCAACATTCGGGTCCACCTCCACTTCAGGCCATTCATACTTCAAGGTGTTGTATAATTTCTCCAATGTATTCAAGCGCATGAAATTACATTCGTTATGAGCACACGTGCTGTCTTCAGGCGGTGCCGGAATGAAATGCTTATCCGGACATTTCTTCCGCATCTCGTAAAGAATACCACTCTCTGTAGCTACGATAAAATCTTTCTTTTCACTCGCCGCGGCATACTTCAGCAATCCGGCGGTAGACGCCACTTTATCTGCCAACTTCGCTACAGCCCCTTTACATTCGGGATGTACCAATACAGCTGCATCAGGATATTGTTTTTTCAACTCCAGAATTTTTTCCACCGAAAATTTTTCATGCACATGACAAGCACCGTCCCAAAGCAACATATTTCTGCTTGTAATAGAATTGATGTAATTTCCCAGGTTCTTGTCGGGACCAAAGATTATTTTCTGGTCTTCCGGGAAACTTTCCACGATTTGCTTGGCATTGGTAGATGTAACCACTACATCGGTAAGTGCTTTTACGGCTGCACTGGTATTGACGTACGAAATCACCGTATATCCAGGATGTGCTTCGATGAACTTTGCAAGTTTATCAGCTGGACAACTATCCGCCAATGAACATCCCGCATTTAAGTCGGGTATCAACACTTTTTTCCCGGGACAAAGAATCTTAGCGGTTTCACCCATAAAATGCACACCACACATTACAATGATATCCGCATCGGTCTTTGCCGCCCATTGTGCCAACGCCAAGCTATCGCCGATAAAATCGGCTATCTCCTGAATTTCGTCCGCTTGATAAAAGTGCCCTAAGATAACAGCATTCTTTTTTTTACACAAGCGTCTGATTTCCGCTTTCAAATCAATGCCTTCGGCTATTGCTTCATCAGCATACCCTTTTTCCAACCATTCCTCTTTTCTCATATTAAATTTTATTTTTTTTCTTTTTTTGAAAAATCTATGATAGTTATAATAGCCAGTTCATAGTGTTCGTAAAAATCGAATCAAATATTTGCTTTTAAAGTTATAAGCATCCGGCAAGCCGCTATTAAGTATGAATTAACAGGCTTACGCATTGATTTTATACTTTTTACGTTTGCTATTCACTTTTAGTTGATAGGTCGCAAAGTTAAAAACTTTCTTTTTATACGCTTTGTTTTTTGTGCTAAAAAATCTGTTTAAACCAGTGATGAAACTTTCTGGTTTAATTTTTGGATAGTTCGTTTGGTTGCAGATATATGTATTTCTTCGAATAAAGCAAGCTTAAGTTTTCATTTTCTTTGCATTGTTTTTATACAGGTTTTCCACCGTTTTCAACAGGGTTATGAATATACTTTGTTATCTTTGCGGTGAATTTGAAATGATTTTGATATTTCGGACAATTGATATAAATATATGGCAGAATTGCGAAAGCTGAAGGTTACGGAAATGAACCGCCTGACGGTGGAAGAGTTTAAAGAGGCACGGAAACTTCCGTTGGTAGTGGTATTGGATGATGTACGGAGTTTGCATAACATCGGTGCGGTATTTCGTACATCGGACGCATTCTTGGTTGATTGCATCTACTTATGTGGCATTACCGCTACTCCTCCCCATTCGGAAATGCACAAGACAGCATTAGGAGCTGAATATACGGTAGACTGGAAATATTTTCACTCTACGGAAGATGCTGTAAACGAGCTTCATGCGATGGGGTATACGGTATTTTCCATTGAGCAATGCGAAGGAAGTACGATGCTGGACAAACTTGTTTTGGAACCAGCCAAGAAGTATGCGGTCGTATTGGGGAATGAGGTGAAAGGCGTAAAGCAAGAGGTGGTGAATTTGTGCGATGGATGTATCGAAATTCCTCAATTCGGTACCAAACATTCGTTGAACGTATCGGTAACGGCAGGGATTATCATTTGGGAATTTGCGTGTAAGTTACTATAAGTGATTTATTTACCACAGTGGACACAGAGTAACACAGAGGAAACAATAAAAACTGTGTACCTCTGTGTCCTCTGTGGTGAATACGATGAATGAAATCACAGTTGCCCGTTTTCCACCAGTGTAACCACCCGTTCGGTTAATTTATCTTTATCGTCTGGTTGATATTCTTTCTTTAAGCTGGCACCGAACAGTGCGGCAAATGCCTGATAGAATCCTGCTTTAAAGGGTCCCATAAACGCTTTTACCAATTGATAAGAAGACTGGTTGCATTCTCTATCCACCAACTTTATTAATAACTTGCCTTGCGAGAATGTTAATTTCTTCATGCGGGGGGTGTATTGCTCTTTCAATCCTTTTTCCACTAACTTGATATGCTGATTGCGTGCCTTTTCATCAGGCAGGGTCATTAAGTATTCGTAAGTTTCTATCACCGCCCGGTTTATTTCCTTGGCTATAGGAAGGGTTTTTTTTACATCTCTCACCAATTTATTGTAATATCTGCGTTGGCGTTTGTTTTTAAAATGCAGTTCGGGATATACATACACGGTTCTTAGCGTTATACAAGGTATAGTATCTCCTTTATACACAATGACGGGTACTTTGTATATCGTAGTGTGAGAAGAAGAAGTTTGCGCTTTGGCTTTCAGGCCGAAAGTGAAGAGCAAAACAAATACTATGTATAAACTATTTTTCATATCCGCAAAAATAGGAATAATAATGAATCGTGATAAAAACAAAGCGAAGCTTATACGAAAAATTAACGTATCGACCTTTGTTGATAACTTGTGAATAGTATGTTGAAACGTATCCTTTGTTGTTGGTTATTAATTTATTATGTATTAACACCCTTGTTCGCTCAGTCTGATTGGCTGGAGTGGAACGAAGACATTTCGGCTTCCGAAGAATTGGAAGACTGGAGAGAGAAATACGAAGAACTGAGCGAGATAGCCGAACATCCTTTCAATATCAACACCATTACCAAAGAAGAATTGGAACAACTTCCGTTCCTGTCGGACAAGATGATAGAGAATATCCTGTATTATATCTATAAATACGGACCGATGCTGACCCAGAATGAACTGTTAGGAGTAGAAGGAATGGACTGGCAGACCCGAAAGTTTTTAACCGACTTTATCTATATCGGACCATCTGATAATGAGAAAGATAAGTTTTCGTGGCGGAACTTGTGGAAATACAATAAACAAGAGTTATTAACACGCTTGGACATCCCTTTCAACATCAAAGCAGGGTATGCTGATTATGATGCAGAAACCTTGGCGGAGAGTCCGAACAAACGTTATTATGGCGACCCGTTTTATCACAATGTCCGCTATCGTTTCCAATACAACAAACAAGTTTATTTCGGGTTTACCGCCGAGAAAGACGCGGGTGAACCGTTCTTTAGCCAGTACAACCGAAAAGGGTATGATGCTTATTCGGGATATCTGTTTCTTTCAAATCTGAAGAAATTCAAGGTATTGGCAATCGGTAATTTTAAGGCGAACTTCGGGTATGGGCTGGTATTGAATATCGGAAGCTTTACATTAGGAAAGGGAATGATCAACCGGAACCGTTTCGGGCAAGGATTCACGAAATATACTTCGACTGGAGAAGGAGATTTTTTACAAGGCATAGGAGCTACGTATCAAGTGACAAAACGCTGGCAAGCATCGGCTTTTTATTCATTCAGGAAACAAGACGCACGTGTGGAAAACGGGTTTATAAGGTCGTTGAAAACCGATGGATATCATCGGTTGAAAAAAGATATGGAAAAGAAACATACCGTATCTAATCATTTGACAGGATGTAACTTAACTTATAATGGGAAATTCACCGAATTTGGTTTAACTGCTGTGTATAATCGTTTCAACAGGGTGTTGAATCCCGATGCACGTCCGTATAATCTTTATTATCCTCGCGGAAACTATTTTTATAACATAGGAGTGAATTACAAATTTTTTCTTCATCGGTTTACGCTTTCCGGCGAGACGGCTATGGATAAAGCGGGAAAGATAGCTATCCTCAATGCAATCAGTTATCAACCGAGTGTGAATACCAATCTCTTATTTATTCACCGCTATTACGATAAGCGTTACCAGTCGCTTTATGGAAACGCATTTGGCGAGAACTCAAAACTTCAAAACGAAACGGGAGCTTATTTAGGATTGGAAACCAGCTTCTTAGGAAAGTTCAAACTTTTGTGTTACGGTGATTTCTTTCATTTCTTCTATCGCAGGTACCAGGTGGACCGTGACCATACATCGGGATTCGACGGATTATGCCAGTTAAGTTATTCACCATTCAATTCACTATCGATGTTAATAAAGTATGCCTATAAGAACAAAGCTAAGAACTATACTTCGCCCGATGAAACAAAGTTTGTGTTGCCTTACGTAAGGCAGCGCTTGCATTACCAATGTTCGTATGCGCCGAATGCATATCTTTCCTTAAAAGGTGTGGCAGAAGGTGTGATGGCTTCGTATAACGGAAGGGAAAAATCAACAGGAGGCTATGTGAGCGGAACGGTGAAAGGAAGCATTCCCAAGATT
>JAHLFB010000243.1 GCA_018884025.1 Candidatus Phocaeicola faecipullorum | reverse complement strand
GTCAAAAAATTCGAAGAAAATACGGTAAGACAAAATCTAAGATGGCTGATATATTCGCTGCACGTAGGAACTTGGGGTGGTCCTGTTACAAAAGTCCTTTACTTCCTGGCAGCACTGATAGGTGCCACTCTCCCACTGACGGGATACTACCTTTGGCTGAAAAAGAAGAAAATAATATAAATAAAAAAACTTAATACTTTCATCTGGTCACGACGGTGTTTCTGCAAGCATCGTCGTGATTTGCATTTGCAAGATTGGATTTTTCCCATATAACGATTTGATAAAAAATAAATATGTATCTTTGCAATGTAAATTGAGTATAACATGAATAAAATAAAGGTATCATCTCCTGAAAAAATAACTGCACGCATACAGCTGCCTTCGTCTAAGAGTATATGCAACAGGGCACTTGTTATTAAGGCTTTATCAAAAAATGAGGATAAAAGCATTGACAATCTGTCCGACTGCGACGACACGAGTGTAATGATAAAGGCTCTGAAAAATATGCCGGAAACGATAGATATTATGGCTGCCGGAACGGCAATGAGATTTCTCACAGCTTATCTTTCGGTCACAGAAGGAGTACATGTTATTACCGGAACTGAAAGAATGAGACAACGCCCGATAAAAATTCTAGTGGATGCTCTTAGGAGTATCGGTGCAGATATAGAATACACTGAGAATGAAGGTTTTCCTCCTCTGAGAATAAAAGGAAGAGAACTTGAAGGAGAAGAAATCGAACTTCCTGGAAATGTGAGTTCACAATATATCTCGGCTCTAATGATGATAGGTCCTGTCCTCAAAAACGGTTTAAGACTGAGGCTTACAGGTGATATAATTTCACGCCCGTATATCAATCTTACAATAGAAATTATGAAAGAGTTCGGTGGAAAAGCCGAATGGACAGGCGATAATCTCATAACAATATATTCCCAACCTTATAAGGCAATCCCATATTATGTGGAAAGCGACTGGAGTGCAGCGTCTTACTGGTATGAGATGGCGGCTCTCTCGGACGAAGCGTGTATAGAACTTCCGGGACTTTTTGAAAAGAGTTTCCAGGGAGATTCTAAAGTGGCCGAACTGTTTGAGCAACTTGGAGTAAGCACAGAATATGGCGACAAGTCTGTCACACTCAGAAAAGACGGAAAGCATACAGCAATTATGGAGTATGATTTCGTAAACCAGCCGGATTTGGCTCAGACATTCGTCGTGACATGCTGCATGATGGGAATACCGTTCCGTTTTAGCGGTCTGCAAAGTCTTAAGATAAAGGAAACAGACCGTATAGCAGCCCTGATAACAGAAATGAGGAAATTAGGTTACATTATATCTGAAAGTAACGGTTCGGAATTATCATGGAAAGGTGAAAGATGTGAAAGTGAAACGAGCCCTGCAATAGACACCTACGAGGATCACAGGATGGCAATGGCATTCGCGCCTGCGGCATTGAAACTGAAGAATATCAGAATAAACAATCCTCATGTGGTATCAAAATCGTACCCCAAGTATTGGGAGAATTTAACAAAGGCCGGTTTCAGTATTACGGAGGAATAGTATTATGTGGATATTAGTCATCGCACTTATAGGAGTAACACTTTTCGGACTCATTGCCGGTTACTTCTATAACAGGAATTTACAAAAAAAGATTGACAGAGGCGAAATAACAGAAGAACCACAAGTGGTGGAAGTTGATAGCGAATGTTGCGGTCAGCATGAGACATGCGAGAAAGACAGCCTTCTGGCTGCCGTAAGCAAAAAGATAGAATATTATGATGATGAGGAACTGGACAGATTTAAAGGACGTCCATCCGACAGCTACACAGAAGAAGAGGTTGAGGAGTTCAGAGATATAATGTATTCCACACAGGAAGTTGAAGTGGCAGGATGGTGCAGAAGCCTGCAACTACGCGGCATAGAATTTCCTGACGAACTCAAAGATGAGTTATTCCTTATAGTAGGAGAAAGAAGAATACATTGATTGTCAGTTTTGTAGTTTTTGAGTTTGTCAGTTTGTTTATGAAATCCAAAAACTTAAAAACTAAAAACTTAAAAACTTAAGAACTTAAATATGACCGACTTTATAGAACTATTTCAATATTCCTTTTTTCAGAATGCACTGCTTGGAAGTCTTTTCGCAAGTATTGCATGCGGGATTATAGGTACGTATATAGTAACACGACGATTGGTATTTATAAGCGGCGGCATTACGCACGCATCATTCGGCGGAATCGGAATAGGTTTATATTCCGGCATATCTCCATTACTATCTGCTGCCGTTTTCTCTGTTTTATCAGCATTCGGAGTAGAATGGTTAAGCAAGAGAAGTGATATGAGAGAAGACTCAGCAATAGCTGTATTCTGGACATTCGGAATGGCCGTCGGAATTATATTCAGTTTTCTGGCTCCGGGATTTACTCCAGAACTATCCTCTTTTCTCTTCGGAAATATACTGACCATAACACCTGGAGATATAATATTACTGGGAATAATAAGTCTGGCTTTGGTTTTATTCTTCAGCATTTTTCTGAGACCTATTGTATCAATAGCATTCGACAGGGAATTTGCCCGTTCACAGCATATGCCGGTATCACTGTTTGAATATACACTTATGATGTTCATCGCGCTTACCATTGTGGCATGTCTGAGAATGATAGGTATTGTTCTTGCCATATCATTGCTCACATTACCACAGATGACAGCAAACCTGTTTACCTACAGTTTCAAAAAGATTATCTGGCTGTCAATTGCGATAGGATATGTCAGTTGTCTTGGGGGGCTTATTCTGTCGTACCAGCTACAGGTTCCCTCTGGAGCTTCCATTATATTTATTTCAATCATAATATATGCAATAGCAAAGTTGATAAGAAGGACCTCGTGAACCAGTCAACTTGTTAAATCGTCAACTAATTAAAAACTCAATAAACTCATATAAGTATGGAACTAAAAATCAATTCATTAGACCAAATCCATGAGGTAGCAAAACAATTCATTGCTGAAATGGGCGACAACACGGTTTTTGCATTCTACGGAAAAATGGGTGCAGGAAAAACTACATTCATAAAAGCTGTATGTGAAGAACTTGGAGTGACTGATGTTATAAACTCACCTACATTTGCCATTGTAAATGAATACCGTTCGGAAACTGCAGGTGAATTGATTTATCACTTCGATTTCTACAGAATAAAGAAACTGGAAGAAGTTTACGATATGGGATATGAAGATTACTTCTACAGCGGCGCACTATGCTTCATTGAATGGCCGGAACTGATAGAAGACTTGCTTCCGGGAAATACAGTAAACGTATATATAGAAGAAGTTGAAGACGGTACACGTACTGTTCGTTTCGAGGCTGAATAAATATGATTGCACATTATATAATACAGTCGGTCTTTGTACTTGTAGGAATATTGTCCATACTGGCTTCTGTATTCAACTGGGAATGGTTTTTCACAGCCCACAATTCGCAATTCATAGTAAGAAACCTTGGAAGAAACAAGGCTAGAATATTCTATGCCTTACTTGGAATAGGAATGATTGCTGCCGGTGTATATTTCTTCCTTTCCGTACAGGAAAGTTTGGCAGGCATGAAATAAGAAGACAACAACAATCATAAAAAAAGGCGGCTTAGTGCCGCCTTTTAATATATTATCATTTCTCTCACTTTACCGGAGTATTCTCCAAGGTAGCAACAAGGAAATCATAGAATTTCTTCACTGAAGGAATATTACAACGTTCTTCCGGAGTATGAGGACACTGTAATGTTGGTCCGAAAGATATCATATCGAGTCCCGGCATAACCGCACCGATAATACCGCATTCAAGACCTGCATGTATAACCTTAACTTCCGGTTCATCACCAAACTGTGCCTTATACGATGCCTTCATGGCATGAAGTATCGGAGAGTTTACATTTGGTTCCCAACCTGAATAACCGCCCGAACGAACCACATGCATTCCAGCCATTGAGAAACAGCTTTCAATAGCTGTATTACGATAATCCTTCATAGATTCGCGTGAACTTCTCGTAAGCACTTTAACGGCAGCTTTTCCACCACCAATTTCTACAATTGCAAGATTTGATGAAGTCTCTACAGTATCCGGTATTGTAGGAATGAAACGCTCCACTCCATTAGGACAAGCAAATATCGCATCAACCAAGTTGTCTCTGATTTCATCAGGTACCATCATCTTAGGCAACTCAACACGTTCGGCTGTGAAAGAGATAGAATCTTCAATTGTGGCAAACTCATCACGCCATACCTGTTCGCATTCTCCAACAAAAGCCAACACATCTTCAACCTCTGTTTCCGGAACAGTGATAACAACCTCACATTCGCGAGGTATAGCATTTCTCATATTGCCACCTTCCCATGAAACGAGGCATGCCTCATCGTATGTAATAACCTGATTTAGGAAACGAGCCATAAGTTTGTTGGCATTTGCATGTCCCCAGCCAATCTGAATGCCGGAGTGACCTCCACGCAAACCTTTCAATGTCACTTTCAAAGCAACATCTTCAGGATCTGTTTCTTCTTCCTTATATTCCAAAGTAGCTGTCAGGTCTTCACCACCGGCACAGCCAATATACAATTCACCTTCTTCTTCCGAATCAAGATTTAAGAGGATATCTCCCTCTATAGTTCCTGGTTTCAAGCCGAAAGCTCCGTACATACCAGTTTCTTCGTCAGCTGTAATAAGTGCTACCAAAGGACCATGTTTCAATGACTTATCCTCCATTACAGCCATAATGGCAGCTATACCCATACCATTGTCCGAGCCCAGGGTAGTACCTTTAGCCTTTACCCATTCACCGTCAACATATGTCTGAATTGGATCTTCCTCAAAGTTGTGTACTGTCTCTTTATTTTTCTGTGGCACCATATCCATGTGCGCCTGAAGAATTACTGTTTTGCGGTTTTCCATTCCGGGAGTAGCCGGCTTACGGTAAATTATATTTCCAGCCTCATCTTTAAATGTTTCAACACCTGCATTTTTACCGAAATCAAGCAAAAATGCCTGAATCTTTTCCAAATGTCCCGACGGACGTGGAATCTGCGTTAAGGAATGAAAATGTTTCCACACATTTTGTGGAGATAAAGAAAGAATTTCGCTCATAGAGTTAATTTTTTGATTATGAGTTTTTGGGTTTAATTTGTTTATTGACAAGCGGTAATGCCACTAGTCCATATATTCCTAACAAAATTAGTAAAAAAGTTTGAATACCGTGCACTAAAAGTGCAAATATTCCTGCATCGTCCTTACTTACACCATACATCATCATTATTGTTATTATGGCAAAATGCCAGGGACCGGCTCCGTTAGGGGTAGGTACAATGACCGCAATACTACCAACCACAAACATTACCAGACCGGCCATAAGGCCCAAATCCGACGAAAAATCAAAGCTGAAAAACGCTACATAAAACTGAAGGAAATAACACAACCATATACCAACGGTATATAATATGAACAATGGAGCGTTTTTTACATGACGGAGAGAAAGACATCCTTGCCAGATATCATTGAATATACCTTTGACCTTGGCAAAAACGGAAAACTTCCTGAACATCATGTATGCGAATATCAACAATGCCAGAATACATGCAACGGTAATATAGAAATTGGTAGAAGTAAACAAATGAAGAAAGAATGCGGTATCTGTTCCTGTTTCCTTTACAAACCGGGCAAATATCCCAGTCTGCAACAATAAAGTAGCACATGTAATCAATACGACACATACCGAATCAATAATACGCTCTGTTATCACAGTACCAAGTGATTTTGAAAACGAAACACCTTCATATTTTGCCAATATTCCGCACCGTGATACCTCACCAATTCTTGGAATAACAAGGTTTGCAGCATAAGAAACAAATATGGCATAGACAGTGTTACGGCGTTTTGGATATTCGCCCAACGGAGCCAATGACAAGTTCCATCTCCAACCACGGAATAAATGCCCGAAGACACCAAAGACGAGCGAAAAGAGCATCCACCAATAATTAAAACCGCCATCAAGGACAGACCAGACACGCTCGAAATCAAACCCTTTGTATGTCCAGACAAGAATGGCAGCACCGAGAAAAAGCGGTAAAAAGAACTGCCATATTTTATTTAATAGTTTTTTTGAATCACTTCGTTCCAAAATCTGAATTTATTTAGATATTATTATGTAACTTTGCACAATGCAAATATACAATGCTTAACTGAATAAATATCATTTTAGTACAAAGAAATATTATAAGAATAAAGGATGAAACTAGTTAAACCAAAGAAATTTCTTGGACAGCACTTTCTGAAAGATTTGCAAGTAGCCAAAGATATAGCAGACACCATAGATACATGTCCGGATATACCGGTATTGGAAGTTGGCCCCGGAATGGGAGTTCTAACCCAATTCCTAATACCCAAAAACAGGACTTTAAAAGTGGTGGAACTGGATTTTGAGTCAGTGGCTTACCTGAAAGAAAACTTTGGCAGTTTAGGAGAAAACATCATTGAACAGGATTTCCTGAAAATGGATCTTGAAAATCTGTTCGACGGAAAACCGTTCGTCCTTACCGGAAACTATCCTTATAATATTTCCAGTCAGATATTCTTCAAAATGCTGGACAACAAGGAACTTATCCCATGCTGTACGGGAATGATACAAAAGGAAGTGGCAGAACGTATTGCCGCCAGACCGGGAAGCAAGACTTATGGAATATTAAGCGTAATGATACAGGCATGGTATAATGTGGAATATCTGTTTACTGTACATGAGCATGTATTCAATCCGCCTCCAAAAGTGAAGAGCGCAGTGATAAGAATGACAAGAAACGAGACTAAAGATTTGGGGTGTAACGAGAAACTGTTCAAACAGATAGTCAAAACAACATTCAATCAAAGACGCAAGACACTAAGGAACTCTATTTCGTCAATTCTTGACAAAGAAAATCCACTAAGCGCAGACCCAATTTTCAACAAAAGACCGGAACAACTATCTGTGGAAGAATTTATTGAGCTGACAAACAGAGTGGAAAAGGCACTTGAATAGATACACTGCCTAAAACACAATATGACAAACTGACTTTTATTTCCCAAAACCACTAAAAGTTTAACAGGATGAACAGCGAAGAAATCAAAAAAATCACGGAACTAATAGAGAACAAGGAGCCTGACAAGGTAAAAGAGCTTCTTAAGGATTTACATCCTGCCGATATAGCAGAACTCTGCAACGAACTTAATGCTGAGAATGCGAGATTTGTTTACCTGCTTTTGGACAATGAAACAGCAGCAGACGTACTCGTGGAAATGGACGAGGATGCACGTAAAGAATTTCTCGACATACTGCCTTCGGAAACAATCGCTAAACGCTTTGTCGATTACATGGACTCGGACGATGCAGTTGACATCATCCGCGAAATGGACGAGGACAAGCAGGAAGAAGTCCTGTCACACATAGAAGACATTGAACAGGCCGGTGATATCGTTGACCTTCTAAAGTACGACGAAGATACCGCCGGAGGTTTGATGGGTACAGAAATGGTGATAGTGAAGGAAAACTGGAGTATGCCTGAATGCTTAAGGGAAATGCGAATACAGGCTGAAGACATGGATGAAATTTACTATGTCTATGTAGTAGATGACGATGAACGTTTGAGAGGCGTTTTCCCGCTGAAAAAAATGATAACAAGCCCTTCCGTATCAAAAGTAAAACATGTTATGAAGAAAGACCCTGTCTCGGTTCATGTTGATACACCAATAGAGGAAGTGGTACAGATAATCGAAAAATACGACCTTGTGGCAGTGCCGGTAGTTGACAGTATAGGTCGCCTTGTCGGTCGTATTACTGTTGACGACGTAATGGACGAGGTACGTGAACAGGCAGAACGCGACTACCAATTGGCTTCCGGTCTCTCGCAAGATGTTGAATCGGACGATAACGTATTCAGACAGACTACAGCCCGCCTGCCATGGTTGCTTATAGGCATGTTGGGAGGTATAGGCAACTCCATGATTTTAGGAAATTTCGACAGTACATTTGCCGCACATCCAGAAATGGCATTATATATTCCGTTAATTGGTGGTACGGGAGGAAACGTAGGTACACAGTCATCAGCACTTGTGGTACAAGGACTGGCAAACAGTTCACTAGACTCCGCCAACACATTTAAACAAATAGCCAAAGAATCCGTGGTGGCATTAATCAATGCCTCAATAATATCTTTATTGGTTTATATATATAATTTCATAAGGTTTGGAGCAAGCGCTACAGTCAGTTATTCAGTGTCAATAAGTCTGTTTGCCGTAGTAATGTTCGCTTCCATATTCGGAACACTGGTCCCGATGACCTTGGAAAAACTCAAGATAGATCCGGCAATAGCAACAGGTCCGTTCATATCCATAACAAACGATATCATTGGTATGATGTTATACATGGGAATAACCGTATTACTGTCATAAAAGAAGCAATGCAATCATTAAAAACGTACATACTTTTTGCTTGGATTTAAAATATCGAGTGTAAAATTATGTTTTTTAAATATTATTTCTTTAATTTGTAATTATTACTTTTTTTAAAGAATACATTCTTAAATATCTACATACGCATGGAAGTTAATGAAACAAACCGCCCGCTAACCGAAGAACAGACAAATGAAGCTGAAGCTTTGGTTTCTACTGTTGAACAAACAACAGATAACGTAAAGTATGAACCTAAACAGACAAAAGAAGAGGTAATACTGCGTTTAAAAGAAATAAACAATAACGCTTGTGAAGCAGACAAACAAGAAATAGACTTGCTGAAACAGACATTCTACAAGCTCCATAAAGCAGAGCAGGAAGCCAACCGCAAGGCTTTCATAGAATCGGGTGGAGATGCCGATTCCTTTGTCCCGACAGCTGATCCGCTTGAAGCAGATTTAAAATCCGTGCTTGCCGAGATTAAGGAAAAAAGAAATTCCATGATAGCAGCCTTGGAAAAGGAAAAGGAAGATAATCTGCAAAAGAAACTTGACATTCTGGAAAAAATGAAAAACCTGACAGATATATCTGAAGATGCAGGGAAAAATTACAATGAATTCAAGAATCTTCAGCAGGAATGGAATGAAATAAAATTAATTCCTGCAAACAAGATAAATGAACTCTGGAAAACCTATCAGTTATATACAGAAAAGTTCTACGACATGCTCAAATTGAACAATGAGTTCAGAGAGTATGACTTCAAAAAGAACCTGGAAATGAAGACGCGTATCTGTGAAGCAGCAGAAAAATTAGCAGATGAACCGGATGTCATTTCAGCTTTCCACCAGTTACAAAAACTACATCAGGAGTTCCGTGAGATAGGTCCTGTCGCAAAAGAAATGCGCGAAAATATCTGGGCAAGATTCAAAGCTGCTTCAACTGTAGTAAACAAAAGACATCAGAAACATTTCGAGGATTTAAAAGAGCAGGAACAGAATAATCTTGACCAGAAGACTGTTATATGCGAAATTGCAGAAGGAATGGAGTATGACAAGTTTACGACATTTACAGACTGGGAAGACAAGACACAGGAAATACTGGCTCTTCAGGCCAAATGGAAAACTATAGGTTATGCTCCACAGAAAATGAACCTTAAGATATTTGAAAGGTTCCGTGCAGCATGCGACGAGTTCTTCAAACGCAAAGCTGAATTCTTTAAAACAGCCAAAGAAAATATGGCTCTGAACCTCGAAAAGAAAAAAGAACTTTGCGAGAAAGCAGAATCACTGAAAGACAGTACTGCATGGAAAGAAACAGCCGATATTCTTACAAAACTACAGAAAGAATGGAAAACAATAGGTCCTGTTCCTAAGAAGTATTCAGATGCTGTATGGAAAAGATTTATTGGCGCATGCGACTATTTCTTTGATCAGAAGTCAAAAGCTACTTCATCACAACGTTCAGAAGAACTGGAGAACCTAAGCAAGAAAGAAGCAGTGCTGAAGCAAATAGAAGAGCTTGAAAAGACAGAGGTTTACGATGAATCTGTAGCAGATAAAATCAAAGCCTTGATATCAGAATGGAACAGCATAGGATTTGTTCCGTTTAAAGACAAGGACAGACTTTACAAAGAATTTCATAATCTGGTAAACAAGATTTTCGACAAAGCCAACATATCAGCTGCCGAAAGAAAACTCAATACATATAAATCAGGATTGAGTAAAGAAGGTAACCTGTATAAGGAAAGAGAAAAACTTGTCAGAATATACGAGAGAATAAAGAACGAAATCAAAACTTACGAAAACAATCTTGGTTTCCTTAATTCATCATCAAAGAAAGGAAATTCTCTGGTAAATGAAATATCAAGAAAGATAGAAAAGTTGAAAAACGATCTTGATCTCACACAAAAGAAAATTGAAGCGATAGACGAAACAATGAAAGATTAAAAGTCATATTACAAAAAAACGAGAGCCGGATTTAATGTCCGGCTCTCGTTTTTTGTATATAGGAAGTATTTGCAAAGCTATTTAAAACACTTTGCAAATACTTTTAAAATCATTTATTTACCACTTAACTGCTTATCCATGGCTGCTGCGGCACGACGGCCATCACCCATAGCAAGAATAACGGTAGCACCACCACGAACTATATCACCACCAGCATATATAGTAGGTATTGAAGACTGCATATCATCATTAACAGCAATGGTACCCTTACGTCCAAGTTCCAGTCCAGGTATAGAATTAGGAACAATAGGATTAGGTGATACACCTACACTGACAATAGCCATGTCAATATCTATTGTTTCTATTGCACCCGGTATAGCTACAGGGCTGCGACGACCCGAAGCGTCAGGTTCGCCAAGTTCCATCTTCTGAAGAACTACCTGTTTTACACGTCCCTTTTCATCTGCTATATATTCGATAGGATTATGTAGTGTCAGGAACTCAACTCCTTCTTCCTTGGCGTGCTTAACTTCTTCAAGACGCGCAGGCATTTCCGCTTCCGAACGACGATAGATAATCATAGCCTTTTCTGCACCAAGACGGCGTGCTGTACGTACAGAGTCCATAGCAGTATTACCACCACCAATTACCGCTACTCGCTTACCGAATGTAACAGGAGTATCAGAATCTTCACTTGCGGCATCCATCAGGTTGACACGAGTAAGATATTCGTTAGATGACATTATATTTATAGAGTTCTCACCAGGAATATTCATAAAGTTAGGCAGACCAGCTCCGGAAGCCACAAATATGCCTTTGAAGCCTTCTTTTTCAAGGTCCTCAACGCTAACAGTCTTACCGATGATACAATCCTTAACAAATTCCACTCCCATCTTAGACAGATTGTCTATTTCCACGTCAACAATCTTGTTAGGCAGACGGAATTCAGGAATACCGTATTTCAATACACCGCCAATTTCGTGCAATGCCTCAAATACTGTAACATCGTAACCCATCTTTGCCATATCTCCGGCAAATGAAAGTCCGGCAGGACCAGAACCGACAACTGCTACTTTTATACCCTTCTTTTCAGCTATTTCTGGTACAGAGATTTGTCCGCTTTCGCGTTCGTAATCGGCAGCAAAACGTTCAAGATAACCGATAGCTACAGCTTCGTGTCCCATTTTCAGGTGAATACATTTAGACTCACACTGCTTTTCCTGTGGACATACACGACCGCAAACAGCCGGAAGAGCACTAGTCTGTTTCAATACGCGCGCAGCTTCAAGGAACTCACCACGCTCTATATTCTTTATAAATGTAGGAATATTTATTCCGACAGGGCAACCTTCCATACAAGAAGGATTGGCACAATCCAAACAGCGTTTTGCCTCAGTAAGAGCCTGTTCTTCGTTAAGTCCAAGGTTTACTTCTTCCTTACGGCTGTGTGAACGATACTCAGGATCAAGTTCGTTCATACGTACACGAGGGATAAGAGTACGTTCCTTAGGTTTCATGCTCTTGCGTAATTCTTCGCGCCACTGTGCAGAACGGTCATCAGCAGGCTTTACCGCCTCACATGTATCTGGTTTAGGATCGAGTTTGTGGATTTCTTCCACTTCGATATCCTTAAACGCACCCATACGCTTCAGCATTTCATCGAAGTCAACCTGATGTCCGTCAAATTCAGGACCATCCACACAAACGAACTTAGTCTTACCACCGACAGTAATACGACATGCTCCACACATACCAGTACCATCAACCATAATAGTATTAAGAGATACATCCGTCGGAATATCATATTTCTTTGTAAGCAGACATACGAATTTCATCATGATGGCCGGACCTATGGCAAAACATTTGTCAACCTTTTCACGCTTGATAACCTCTTCTATTCCTTCAGTAACCAGACCTTTCTTTCCGTATGAGCCATCATCTGTCATAATAATTACTTCATCAGAACTTGCACGCATCTCATTCTCCAAGATAATAAGATCTTTTGAACGTCCTGCCAAAACAGTTATTACCTTGTTTCCCGCAGCTTTTAATGCCTGCACGATTGGAAGCATAGGAGCAACACCTACTCCACCTCCCGCACAAACTACCGTACCGAAATTTTCGATATGAGTGGCTTTACCCAGCGGACCTACCACATCAGTGATATAATCCCCCTCATTCAGTTCGCACAGACGAGTAGAAGAAAGACCAACCTTCTGAACAACTAAAGTAATAGTACCTTTCACTGGATCAGCCTCAGCAATAGTAAGAGGCATACGCTCTCCTTTATCACCTACACGAACAATAACAAAATGACCGGCTTTGCGAGACTTTGCTATCAGAGGAGCTTCTATAACAAGTTTAAAAACCTTCTCTGAAAAATGTTCTTTTGAAATAATTTTATTCATTTTCTACACTTAAAGTTAGTTATATTTCAGTTTTTCATTCTTTTTGTTTTAACCTTGCAAAGGTATAACAAATAAAAATATTTACAAAAGAAATACATGAAATAACAACAAAACACACCAAAAAAGGACAATTGATGACGATTTATTCATAAAAAATAGACTTTGATATTAAATAAAATGTATCTTTGCATGCGTCTAAAACATTTTGTATTTTTGATGGACAATATATTGAAGAACATAAAAACAATGATAAAAGACGGCAATATAGCCGAAGCAAAACAAGCCCTTTACAATATTATAGAAGAGCAAAACGAATATGCTGATACAGCTTATTATCTTCTTGGAAATGCCTGCAGAAAACTTGGTGACTGGCAGGGGGCACTCAACAATTATCAGGAGGCCATAGACATAAATCCGGAAAGTCCGGCAAAAGATGCCAGAGCAATGATGATGGACATCCTGAATTTCTATAATAAAGACATGTTTAATCAATAAAACTAAAACGTATATATATGGCTAAAATGAAAGGAGTGGTGGTAGTAAACACCGAGCGATGCAAAGGATGCAACCTCTGCGTGGTTGCCTGTCCGCTTAAAGTATTGGCTTTAACTCCAAAAGTAAATCAAAAGGGATATAATTATGTACAGCAAGTAGTAGAAGACACTTGCAACGGTTGTTCTTCATGCGCTATTGTATGTCCCGACGGTTGCCTGACTGTATATAGGGCAAAATGTGAATAACCAATCAAACAACTAACAAACGACAATCAAAAAGATTTTAATATGGCAGAAGAAGTAGTTCTAATGAAAGGTAACGAAGCTATAGCCCACGCAGCCATCAGAATAGGCGTGGACGGATACTTCGGCTACCCTATCACTCCGCAATCGGAAGTGCTTGAGACACTGGCAGAACAGAAGCCATGGGAAACAACCGGTATGGTTGTACTGCAAGCTGAGAGTGAAGTCGCTGCAATCAACATGGTATATGGTGGTGCAGGAACAGGAAAAATGGTAATGACATCATCATCAAGCCCAGGAGTCAGTCTTAAACAAGAAGGTATATCTTATATAGCAGGGGCAGAATTGCCGTGTCTGATAGTAAACGTAATGCGTGGAGGTCCTGGTCTTGGAACAATCCAACCTAGCCAGGCGGATTATTTCCAGACTACAAAAGGTGGCGGACATGGAGACTATCATCTTATAGCACTCGCACCGGCATCAGTACAGGAAATGGCAGATTTCGTGAAACTGGGATTTGACCTTGCTTTCAAATACCGTAATCCGGCTATGATTCTTGCAGATGGAGTTATTGGACAGATGATGGAAAAAGTTGTATTGCCAGAGCCAAGACCAAGACGTACAGATGAAGAAATCATAGAACAATGCCCATGGGCTTCTACCGGATGCAAGGGACGCAAACCTGTAGTAATCACATCTTTGGAACTTGATCCAGCAGTGATGGAGCAGAGAAATATCCATCTACAGGAAAAATATGCTGAAATCGAAGCCAACGAAAGACGTTACGAGGAAATAGAATGTGAAGATGCCGAATATCTTATAGTAGCGTTCGGTTCATGCGCACGTATTGCCCAGAAAGCTATGGAACATGCCCGTGAGGAAGGTATAAAAGTAGGATTGTTCCGTCCTATCACACTTTGGCCATTCCCATCACCTGAAATTGCAGAAAGAGCAAAACAGGTAAAAGGAATATTGGTAGTGGAACTTAACAGCGGACAAATGATAGAAGATGTCAAGCTGGCTGTGGAATGTAATGTTCCTGTCCATCATTTCGGACGACTCGGAGGTATTGTACCAGACCCTGACGAGGTAGTGGACGCATTAAAAGAAAAACTCATTAAATAACCCGGTAAGAAACAAAAAATGAACATCGACAGGATAAGAACCATATTGAACATACTGTTCATGATTGGAGCACTTGCATCTGTAATACTATATTTCACTTTAGGCGAAGACAAAACCGTATTTTTTTATGTATGCGGAGCTTCTTTGTTCCTTAAGATGATGGAATTTGTGTTCCGTTTCTTACTATGAACATAACCGGAGGACTATAAAAATGACAAAAGAAGAAATAATGAAGCCGGAAAATCTGGTTTACCAGAAGCCGAGACTACTTAATGACAATCCAATGCACTACTGCCCAGGATGCAGCCACGGTGTAGTACACAAACTCATTGCCGAAGTAATAGATGAAATGGGAATGAGCGAGAAAGCCATTGGTGTGAGCCCTGTAGGATGTGCAGTGTTCATGTACAACTATCTTGACATAGACTGTCAGGAAGCAGCACACGGACGCGCTCCAGCACTTGCTACTGCCATAAAAAGACTATGGCCGGACAGACTGGTATTTACTTACCAGGGTGATGGTGACCTGGCATGTATAGGTACGGCAGAAACAATACATGCATTAAACAGAGGTGAAAATATTACCATAATCTTCATAAACAATGCCATTTACGGTATGACCGGTGGACAGATGGCACCTACCACTCTGGTAGGAATGAAAACGGCCACATGTCCATACGGACGTGACCCGGAAATACATGGCTACCCACTGAAAATGACTGAAATAGCAGCTACCCTCGAAGGAACATGCTACGTAACAAGACAGTCTGTTCATACTGTGGCAGCTATCAGAAAAGCAAAAAAAGCCATCAGAAAAGCATTTGAAAATTCAATGCAGGGCAAAGGCTCAAATTTGGTGGAAATTGTCTCCACATGTAACTCCGGATGGAAAATGTCACCTGAAAAAGCAAATAAGTGGATGGAAGAAAACATGTTCCCTTTCTACCAACTGGGAGACCTTAAGGACACTACTTTATAAATTTTCAATCACCCTATTATTTTTAAGAAAATGAAACATGAAATAATTATAGCCGGTTTCGGAGGACAAGGTGTATTGTCCATGGGTAAGATTCTAGCCTATTCCGGATTGATGGAAAACAAGGAAGTGACCTGGATGCCGGCATACGGACCTGAACAGAGAGGTGGAACAGCGAACGTAACAGTAATAGTCAGCGACGAAAGAATTTCGTCACCGATATTAAGCAAATACGACTGCGCAATAATTTTGAACCAGCCATCACTTGCAAAGTTTGAAAGCAAAATCAAGCCTGGCGGCATACTGATTTACGACGGATACGGAATAATAAATCCACCGACAAGAAAAGATATCAAGGTCTATAGAATTGATGCCATGGACGAAGCAAACGAACGTAATATGGCCAAAACATTCAATATGATAGTATTAGGAGGACTTCTCAAACTTTTACCAATAGTATCTATTGAAAGCGTGGTAAAAGCTCTGCGCAAGACACTGCCGGAACGTCATCACCACCTTATACCTATGAACGAAGAAGCCATCCGTATAGGCATGGAAATTATAAAAGAAGCATAATAAACGACATATCAGACTTTTTACATGCAAAAAGGAGGAGTAATCACTTAATGATTATCTTCCTTTTTGCATTTTTATATTAAGATGGACTGTACTTCGGAATTAAAAGCCGAAAACTATGTTTTCGCTTTGTACTTCTCCCGTTTTGCACTATCTTTGCCGTGTTATGAGAAAGATACTAATTATAGCTATATTAATATTTATTTGCGGATATTCTTCCGCACAGACAATGATGCAAAGTCAATACGGGACATCGGCTTCAGGACTGAGCAGTGACCGTTTTGACCGAAACGGTAACCCTATAGACACAACAGCGGTTGTCGATGCCAGTACTGTACCCATAGGTTTGAGTTCGTGGACTATTGACGAACGTTTCGGAAATAAAATTTCAATACCTGTTGACACCCTCCAATTCGGATTCCAGAACTCAAACGACAATGGCGGGCCGACAGGACACTACACACATCTTGGTAACCTTGGGTCGCCTCGTATTTCACATGTCTTTTTTGAAAGGAATGAAACTACGCAGGAATTTTTCACCGATCCGTATTCATTCGCATATGATACTCCGGGAAAAGTGATTTATACAAACACAAAATCTCCGTTCACAAATCTCTCATACTTTAAACTGGGCTCCAGCAGACATGCAGAAGAACAGTTCAAGGCTTATTTTGCCGTAAACGTAAACAAAAGGTTGGGATTCGGATTCGACATAGATTATATATACGGAAGAGGACAATACCTGAACCAGTCAACCGCACAGTTCAATGGTAATCTATTTGCCTATTATCATGGTGACAAATATGAAATGCACTTCAATTTCATTAACAACAATATGAAAGTTACCGAGAACGGAGGTATAGCCGATGACAGATACATAACACATCCATTGGATATGGCAGCCGGCGGAAGAGTTTACAAATCTTATGAGATACAGACTAATCTGGAAGACATATGGAACAAAAACACTGGATATCATGCTTTTTTGAGTCATAGATACAATTTGGGATTTTACAAAGACGAAAGCAGCGAGAATGACACCATCGTAAAAGAAGTGTTCGTTCCGGTTACCAGTTTCATACACACTGTGAAAGTGGATATGAACACCAGAAGGTACATATCCCAGAATGACCAACAGAACAGAGAATATTTCCAAAACAACTACCTCGGAAACGACTCCACAGACTTGACAAAATACATGTCTGTGAAAAATACTGTAGGCATATCTCTCAGGGAAGGATTTAATAAATGGGCAAAAGCCGGACTCACAGCTTTTGTAAGTTTTGAGCACAGAAGATTTTCGATGACAGACAGTATTACCGGAACACCCGGACAGTTCATGCGCGACTACAAGGAAAATTCTCTTTCAGTAGGTGGACAACTCATAAAATCTCAAGGAAAGACATTGCATTATGATGTTCTTGGAGAAGTTGCTATATTGGGAGAAGATATAGGGCAATTCAATATTGAAGGAAAAGGCGACCTTAATTTCCGTCTGTTCAATGATACTGTAAGGCTTGACGCAAATGCTTACATAAAAAACATAAAACCTGCATTCTATTACCGTCATTTCCATTCAAAACATTACTGGTGGGATAATGACCTTTCCATGATAACACGTACGAAAATAGAGGGTAAACTAAGTATAGACCGCTGGCGTACACAACTGCAGGCCGGAGTAGAGAATATAACCAACTATACATATCTAGACAATACATCAGTGGGATATGAGAGTAGCGATGCAACAACAAAAACCTATAAAAATGACGCTGCTGTAAGACAACATTCAGGCAACATTCAGGTGTTCAGTGCCAAACTAAGACAAGATTTCAAGCTTGGAATACTACATCTTGACAACGAAGTGGTATATCAGAAAAGCAGCAACAGCACTATATTGCCATTACCTGATTTGGTTCTATATCATAATCTATATATCAGAGCAGGACTCGCGAAAAAGGTTCTTACAGTAGAATTAGGTGCCGACGTAAGATATTTTACACAATATTATGCACCTGACTACTCACCTGCAATAGGTCAGTTCTATCTGCAAAACCCCGAAACAAGATACAAACTTGGTGGATATCCCCTGGTGAACGGATATTTGAACATACACCTGAAACGTACACGTATATTCGTGATGATGTATAATCTTGTTCAAGGTACCGGAGAGAGAAGTTACTTCTTTGCCCCTCACTACCCTCTTAACCCAAGGTCGTTCAAGTTCGGCATATCATGGAATTTCTTTGACTAACCCTACAGCAAAAATATAATCATTATGGTAAAAAGACTCCTGAAATATATTATAGCCATAGCCGTGGTTTCAACAGTCATCATAATAACATTCTCAAGAAAGAACCCGGTAGAAACTTTCTATCCGAGAGATTATGAAGGCATTATCGAATCAGGAGTAATAAAAGCCGTCACAGAATACAATGCCGTAAGTTTCTACGTAGAAAAAGGCAAGGTTTGCGGATTTGACTATGAGCTATTGGGAGCCTTTGCCAAGGAAAAAGGTATTAAATTGGAAATGACACCGGAGATGAGTTTTGAAAAAAGGCTGGAAGGTGTATCACAAGGGCAATTCGACATGATAGCATTGGGGACAGCCACAACATCACAGCTCAAAGACAGCCTGCTCTTTACTCATCCTCTCGCTATAGGAAAGCAGGTACTAATACAAAGAACCGACAATGAAAACCACATAAAAAGTGCCCTGGACATGGCTGGAAAAACAATATATGCGGTAAAGGATTCGCCTGCCATAATGAGAATAAACAATCTGATGAACGAAATAGCCGATTCAATATACGTAAAGGAAATAACCGAATACGGTCCGGAACAGCTATTGGCAATGGTTTCGGCCGGAGATATAGATTATGCCGTTTGCGACGAAATGACAGCGAAGGCATATATTGGCAATTACAAAAATCTGGACATGGGAACAAGCATCAGTTTCAACCAGTTCTATTCCTGGGGAATAAGCAGAAAAGCCCCAGTGCTGCTGGATAGCATAAACAGCTGGCTGGACAGATACATAAAGACTAAGGAATATAAAGCCTTATACGATAAATACTTTAACCGTAAAAAACATTGATTTATCATGATGACATTCGAGAAAGTAAACTGGGGATTCATAGGATGCGGTGAGGTTACAGAAAAAAAGAGCGGCCCTGCATTCAACATGGTAGAAGGTTCAAGAGTCGTGGCCGTAATGAGCCGTGACGAAGAAAAAGTGAAATCATACGCCCAAAGGCACAATATACCCAAATGGTACACTGACGCACAGGAACTTATAGGCGACGAAGAAGTAAACGCAATATACATAGCTACCCCTCCATCATCGCATGCCACATTTGCGATAATGGCAATGAAAGCAGGCAAACCGGTGTATATAGAAAAGCCTATGGCTGCCTCATACGAAGACTGTGCAAGAATAAACAGAATATCGAAAGAGACAGGAGTACCATGTTTCGTAGCTTATTACAGGCGTTACCTGCCGTATTTCCAGAAAGTAAAGGAACTTGTAGCAGATGGCGAAATAGGCAATGTAATAAACGTGCAAATCAGATTTGCACAACCTCCAAGGGATTTGGACTATAATACAAAAAACCTTCCATGGCGTGTACAGCCTGTAATAGCCGGTGGAGGTTATTTTTATGACCTTGCTCCGCACCAGCTGGATTTATTGCAGGACATGTTCGGTTGCATACTTGAAGCCGAAGGCTATAAAAGTAACCGTGGCGGGCTATACGAGGCAGAAGACACGATAAGCGCATGTTTTAAATTCGATTCCGGACTTCCTGGTTCCGGTTCATGGTGTTTTGTGGCACATGAATCCGCAAAGGAAGACAGAATAGAAATTATAGGAGACAAAGGCATGATTTGTTTTTCCGTGTTCACATACGACCCTATAGCATTGCATACGGAAAGAGGAAGGGAAGAAATACTTCCACAAAACCCACCACATGTACAGTTGCCTCTTATCAAAGCCGTAGTGGAACATTTGCAGGGAAAAACCATTTGTACATGCGACGGTATAAGCGCCACTCCTACAAACTGGGCTATGGACAGAATCCTAAACAAACTATAAACAAGCTATGTCAGCACGCATTCTGATAGTATTATTACTATACCTCATTCCGTGCATCCTAAACGCACAGAACGAGGGAAAAGAATGTATGCTGACAGAAGAATTTACAGCCGACTCGCTAAAAAATACCCAACCTGAGGAGAGCAAATTTCTCAAAACATCAAAAAACATATTCAACAAGGCTGTAGATTGGTTTAACGCAACAGATACGACATACATTCTCCCCAACAAATACAATCTAACATTTATGCTTGAACAAAGTACATGGTTTGAGCATTACCGCCTGGGAATATCTGGCGAAAACGGGAATCAGGTGTTGGGATTTGCCCCCAAGGTAAATACCAAACTGGGACTGTATTTCGGATGGAGATGGATTTTTCTGGGATATTCATTCGACCTGAGTAGTTTATTTAAAAAAGAAAGGGAAAAGACACGTACTGAAATGGTATTTAATCTGTACAGTGCCAAATTCGGTCTTGACCTGTATTACAGAAAGTCAGGCAACAACTTCAAGATCACATCATGTAAGAATTTTAATCTGTCGGAAGATTACGTAGGTACAAACTTCAGCGGTTTCCAGAGCAGCATCAAGGGACTGAACGCATATTATATATTCAAAAGCGACAAATACTCATATCCTGCAGCATACAGCCAGTCAACAAACCAGAAGAAGAGTTGCGGCTCGTTCATGGCAGGTTTTGCCTATTCGCAGCATCAGCTTACTTTCGATCAGAGCAAACTGCCTCAGAAAATACAGGAACAGATAAATCCCTCGTCCGCTTTCAGAAAACTTAATTATACAGACTATAACCTAAGTTTCGGATACGGATACAACTGGGTATTTGCAAAAAACTGTCTGTTAAACATATCACTTTTACCCGCCATAGGATATAAAAAGGCAAGGATAAACGACATGCAGGACACTGAGGATTTCAGTTGGACTAAATGGGTAAACGACATCAATTTCGACCTTATTACAAGGGCCGGAATAACATGGAACAATACGAAATATTATGTAGGAGCAACGTTTATCCTACATACTTACGACTACAGGAAAGACAAATTCTCCATGACTAACTCATTCGGCAGCCTTAAAATATACGCAGGATTCAATTTCTGGAAAAGGAAAAAGTAGCGATTTTACATCACAGAAAAACGCTTCGTCGTTTGAGTTAAAATGCTTCGTCATTTTAATCTAAATTCTTCGTCGTTTTTTTTCATGAATTATACATATAAAAAATCCTGCAAGAATAAACAAGTCTTGCAGGATTAAGAAACAAACTAATATGGTGTAATTACAAAGTCTTTTTATAAAGTTCAAGAATTATTTCTTCTGTCACTTCACGTGGATTACCCGGTGTACATACATCTGCATAAGCAGCCTTTGCCAAACGAGGAAGGTCTTCTGCCTTGATTCCCAACTCTGACAAATGTTGAGGTATTCCTACACGTACAGACAATTCCTTAACAGCCTTAACTGCAGCGTCGGCAGCCTCCTCTTTTGTCATTCCTGCTGAATATACATTCATTGCCTTGGCTATCTCTACATACTTGTCGAGTGCTGCAGGAGCGTTGAATTCCATAATTGTCGGCAAAAGCAATGCATTTGCTACACCGTGAGGGATGTCGAAGATTGCACCCAACGGATGAGCCATACCGTGTACCACACCCAATCCTACGTTTGAGAATGCCATGCCGGCAATGTACTGGGCTACTGCCATTCCGTTACGGGCATCGGCATTGTTTGGTTCGTTCACTGCTGTTTCAAGATAACGTGCTATCATTTCAATAGCCTTAATCTCGAACATATCGCTCATTTCCCACGCACCTTTGGTTATCAGACCTTCGATAGCGTGCGTCAGAGCGTCAAGACCGGTAGCTGCTGTAAGGCTCTTTGGAAGGGTGTACATCAGTTCGGCATCGACAATAGCAATGGCAGGGATATCATTCGGATCGACACAAACCATCTTCTTGTGATTCTCTTCGTCTGTAATCACATAGTTGATAGTAACCTCGGCAGCTGTTCCCGCTGTTGTAGGAAGAGCTATGATAGGCACTGATTTCTTCTTAGTGTCGGCAACACCTTCAAGGGATACTACGTCTGAGAACTCAGGGTTATTGGTTATAATACCAATAGCCTTGGCAGTATCCATTGACGAACCGCCACCTATAGCAATAAT
>JAHLFB010000242.1 GCA_018884025.1 Candidatus Phocaeicola faecipullorum | reverse complement strand
CAGCATGGAGACGAATGTATAGGCTCTCCGGTCTATTTCTTCTTTGACCTTAACACCGCCCACCTTACGGACTCTCTGCAAAAGGTCAATCTTGACGCGCTCGCTCATGTAGCCAAGAAGTATGGACTGTCCGTAAAAGTCACGGGAGCGGCAGATAGCGCAACCGGCACAGCTTCTATCAACAATGCGTTGAGCACAGCCAGAGCCGATTACATTGCCGGTGAACTCATCAAGCGTGGCTTATCGGCAGAAAGCATTACCAGAACATACGAGGGCGGCATATCGTATTATGTGCCGAACGAAGCCAACAGACACACGAAAGTAGAACTTTATTTCAGATAAGTAGTCTTTTTGTTCATAAATGGAAACTGCTTTTTCATTTTTTGTGCGAGCCTGTCCGTGATGGATTGGCTCTCACTTTTTTATTAGAATCTACTTCTGACTATCGCTTATGCCTGAAAAAGATCATCCATAGTTACCTCACTATGGACAATACTTTTATGCTTTCCACCTACTACACCGTATGTCGTCACAAAAGTGATAACAAGCGATTTCTTGTTTTTTGTCGCCATTCGGAACAGTCCCATACGTTCCCTCAGTTTTTTTTCATAGCTGTCGGTGATGCCATATTGGTCCGTGCTGAATTTCATTTCGCACAAGTGGATAATCCTGTCTGCTCGTTCGATTATCAGATCAATCTGAAAGCCGGGAATCCCTTTTTCAGGATCGGCCGTGCTCCGCCATGTGGATATGGCGGTTCCCACTCCGGCAATCCCAAGTGCTCCTTTAATCTGTTTATGGTGATTCAGGCACACCAATTCAAAACTCAGCCCCATCCATGCGGATACACTGCGTGAACTCATGTTGTTGCTCCACCACCTGTCGTCTTTGGTGTTGTTGTTTTCAATGAACTTATAATAGAAGAGCGTGTAGAAATCCGTAAGCCGGAATATGTTGTTTCGGACTTTTTGCCCATATTGTGACAACCGGGTGATAAAATCGCAACGCTCCAGATTCTTCAATATTTTGCTGAGAAACGCACCTTCCAAGCCGGTGGCTTTGGCTATGTCCTCCCTTAACATCCCAGACTTGTTTTCTGACAATAGTTTGACTACAGATATATAAGTGTCCGCATTGGCAAAAAGGGCGTTGTATAGTTCATCGAACTCATTTCTCAGCAATGCTCCTTCGGTGAAAAACAGCCGGTCTATATTCTGAACAAGGCTATCTGACATGTTCAGAAGGCTCAAGTAGTATGGTACGCCTCCTAATATCATGTAGCATTGTAATATCTGGTATCTGTCCCATTGACAGTTCCTTTGTCTCAGGTATTCTTCCGTTTCGTGCAGATTGAACGGTGGCAGGTGCAGGTTGCAGGTGACTCTTGCATGGAGACCGCCTTGATTTCCTACTATTTTGTCTGCCATCCATGATGTCGCCGAACCGGTGGCGATAAGCATGATGTCTGTGCGCCTGTTGCACCATCCGTTCCAAAAATTCTCCAATGCACTGACGAAGTTCGAGCGTTGTGTATCCATCCACGGCATTTCATCAATGAAAATAACCTTCTTTCTGTCAGAGGGCAATGTTTCAAGATAATCTTCAAGCGCATTGAAGGCATCATACCATGTCTCCGCTTTCGGTTGGCGTTTCTTGGACTGGCGGTGAAGTGCCCGCATGAAGTTCTTTATCTGAATCGTTGCTGAAGTCTTATGCTCACCCACGAACGTAAAATCGTATTTGTAGTTGAAGAATTTGTCTATAAGATATGTCTTACCTATACGACGGCGGCCGCTTATAATGACAAATTCCGAACGGTCTGAATCCAGACAACGTTGTAAATCCTCACATTCTTTCTTTCGTGAAATCAGTTTGTCCTGCATGATACTCTGTATTTGGGGCAAAAGTACTTAATCTGAATGTAATAGCCAAACTTTTTACGAATAAGTTTATACTTTATCTGCTAAAATAATCGAGATAAAGTATAAACTCAGCAATATGTGGTGTTTGGGAGATAATACTTTATCCGCGATGTATCATCACTTAAGGTATGAACTCATCTCCCTATCCAAAAGGGTATTTGTATGATATCCTTTTGTATCCAGTAATCACGCTTACTTTTATACTCCGCAAGTTCTGTCCGCTTTTAATCTGCCTCATAGCCACTCTCTCCGCTTTCTGGCATTCCCTGCCGGAGTGATTTTCCCATGCAAAAGTACAGCGTCCGTCCAGCCGTCAAGTACCGCTACGCTAACCGGTTCACGGATTGAGCGGCAGCCTTCCCAAATCGAAGATGAACCGCCGGTTCCCCGCAGGGTTGGGTATTCCGTTAAATCCCTGACAGTTTCCTTGCCTTACCTGTTCTTTACACGCTGTCTGTCCTGCATGTAAAATCTTTCCCGACAAGGAAGCCGAAGAAGGCTTTCGAGAAGAGGGAGGAAAAAGAAAGTTTAACGAATAAAAATTTAGAGTTATGCCAAACTGGTGCAGTAGTGCATACGCAATAGAGGGCGATGCAAATGAAATCAAGAGCCTCTATGAATTAATGAAAGGATTGGAAAACATGGAAAAGCCTTCAGTGGAAAATGGCTTCGGGACTACATGGCTTGGATGCCTTGTAGATGCCCTGGGCAAGGATTGGAACGATGTAAGCTGTCGTGGTGAGTGGAGCTGCCTTGAAATGGACGGCGAAGTGATAAGGTTATACACCGAAACGGCGTGGTCTCCCTGCAATGAGGTGTTTGACCTTGTGAGGGAAAAATATCCGTCACTTTACTATTATTTTCAGGCGGAAGAGCCGGGCATGGGAATTTATGAAACGAACGACATTTCGGGTGTCTATTTCCCCGACAGGTATTTTTTTGATGCCTGTACGCCCGAAGAAGAGTACATCAGCGAATACTTCGAGAATCAGGAAGATGCGTTCAAGTGGATTGAGAAAGAGACTGGGAAACCAATAA
>JAHLFB010000241.1 GCA_018884025.1 Candidatus Phocaeicola faecipullorum | reverse complement strand
AATCATTGTGGCACTTGTCAGAAACAAGACATTATACAACCCCCAAACATACCTTATGTATAATGATAAATTTGAAAATGTTAAATATGATGTTAAAACTATGGAAAGCCTTGGATGAAAGCATAGAATACACTTCGTCATTCAAACCGAAACGCTTCGTCATTTAGAGTAAAACGACGAAGCGTTTAATTTTAGGAGTTTTTCAACCATAAATATAGCAATTTCAAAAGAAAAAACTCATATAAAATTTGGAAGATAACATAAAAAGATAGTATCTTTGCCACGCATTTCGGAAGAAAGCAATAAAGTTTGGACTATGGTGTAATGGTAGCACAACAGGTTTTGGTTCTGTTTGTCCAAGTTCGAATCTTGGTAGTCCAACACAAAAAAGCCTTAGGAACGATATTTCCTGAGGCTTTTTTGTGTCTATAACCCTATTTAGAAATAAATATTTATCCACACCGGTTAATATACTATCAATCCGTAACATAATATTTGTAGCAAATTGTAAGCCATAAAAGCACAAAATAAAAAATTATCGGACAAAATATTTTTTATTGCATATCAAATACGACATAAAGAAAAAAGATGTACCTTTGCGGCCAATTTCAGGCAACACAAAACTTACAAATTAATAGTATAAATGAAAATTATTTGGTCAATACGGTCTTTTAACTTTACTAATGTGCCATAGAATATATTCCTGGCGAGGATTTATATTTTATTGTTCAATTTTAATTTATTACTATCTATATGTTTATTTTCATCTCTATCATGGCTGTAGGTACTTTGATAGGTTATATATTACGAAGGAAAAAAGATCTCAGCAAGGTATCCACACTCATACAAATTGTTGTTTGCCTTCTATTGTTCATTCTCGGACTGTCAGTCGGCGCAAACAAACTTATCATAAGCAATCTGACTTACTATTGCGAACAGGCTGCGATAATATCAATTCTTAGCCTTACAGGCAGTTCTATTGCAGCGATGCTGGTATTCAATATATTTTTCAAGAAAGGAACCGGAAAATGAAAGGCAGCATAATTATTCTTGTATTTTTCATACTCGGATGTATTGGAGGATATTTTTTCACTGCCGATTTCGATGTCCACAAACTGTCCGTATATGTATTGTATGTACTTATGCTATTATTGGGAATAAATCTTGGAGGAAACCAGGATATCAAAGGATTTGCTTCGCAACTGAGTTTTAAAATGCTCCTTGTGCCCATAGCCACCGTATCAGGCACCCTTCTGTTCTCGGCAATAGCAGCCTTTATTTTAAGCCAATGGAGTATATTCGACTGTATGGCCGTAGGAAGCGGATTTGCGTATTATTCCATATCATCGGTGCTGATAACACAACTTAAAACACCAAGCATCGGACTACAGCTGGCTACAGAACTTGGAACCATAGCATTGCTGGCAAATATCTTCCGCGAAATGACAGCTCTTATATGCGCACCGGTAATAAGAAAATACTTCGGACAGCTGGCTCCAATATCGGCGGCAGGTATAGGGTCATCAGACATACTGCTTTCTACTATAAGCAAATGTTCAGGTAAAGAAGCTATACCAATAGCCATTCTGCACGGAATTCTAATAAACCTAAGTGTTCCGTTCTTCGTATCTTTATTCTGTAAAATGTAATATCACAAAAATAAAATCCGCCATCAGAAAATCATCTGTCGGCGGATTTATCTTTATTGTATCTTGATATACGAAACGTATAGACATAAAAAAAGGAGTACCGCTGTACTCCAACCTTTGTTAACCTTAAAATCTAATACTATGAAAAACACAGTACAAAGGTACGGACTTTCTGGTAATCTGCAAGTATTTCAGCCAAAAATCCATGTTTTATAACATAGTTTAATAAATAAAGAACGGGCTCCATGTTTGTTAACAACATGAAGCCCGTTATGTTAATTGTTAAAACATTATTTTCTGTTCAACTCTTCTATTTCTTTTGTAGCTACAGCCAAAGCCTCGTTTATATTGCTGCATATATTCTCTTTACCCAACAATTCATAAAATCCTGATTTCTCTAACACTTTATGAACATTATCGTTTACACCAGAAAGGATAATATGTATATTCTCCTTCTGAGACATATGGCAAAGCGTAGTAAGATTATGAATACCGGTAGAGTCAATAAACGGAACCTTACGCATACGGATGATACGAATCTTAGGCCTGTCGCCCAATTGCGCCATCATATCTTCAAATTTTGTTGCTATACCAAAGAAATACGGTCCGTTAATCTCATACACTTCTACACCGTCAGGAATAATGAGATGCTCCTCGTGTACCTCCATATCCGATTCCAGATTAGGATCAAGCTCATTCTTGATAACTGATATCTGTGTAGTTTCCATCACACGTTTCATAAACAGAACACAAGCTATCAACAAACCAACCTCAATAGCCACAGTCAAATCGAATATAACTGTAAGGAAGAATGTAATAAGAAGTACCGTTACGTCAGATTTCGGATTCTTAAGCAGCCCCATAAACACTCTCCAGCCACTCATATTGTATGACACAATTACAAGTACACCTGCAAGACACGCCATAGGTATATATTGAGCCAGAGGCATAAGGAAAAGAAGGATAAGCAAAAGAACTACTGCATGTACAATACCTGAAACCGGAGATTTTCCTCCATTATTTATATTAGTCATAGTACGAGCTATAGCGCCTGTGGCAGGAATACCGCCAAACAGAGGAGAAACAACATTAGCCACACCCTGTGCTATAAGCTCTGTATTGGAATCGTGCCTGTCGCCAATTACACCATCTGCCACGGCAGCCGAAAGCAACGATTCTATTGCTCCAAGCACAGCTATAGTAATAGCCACAGGGAACAACTCGCGTACAGCTTCCCAGTTTATTTCAGGAACAGCCGCAGAAGGTAATTCCGCCTTGATACTGAAACGGTCGCCAATAGTATCTATACTTGTTATTCCGGCATATTGTTTCAGCAGATACACTGCAACGGTAACCAATATAATGGCCACAAGCGAACCTGGAATCTTTTTAGAGAACTTTGGAGTTATGGCTATTATAAATACGCTGACCACACTGACCAATGCATTCCACCAGTTGACCGTATCAAAATGCTTGAAATAAAGCATCCACTTGCCTATAAAGTCACCGGGAACCTTTTCGCCGCCGAAATCAAGACCGAATATATCAGCTATCTGTGTAGTAAAAATAGTAACCGCAATACCACTGGTAAATCCTATGATAATCGGATAAGGGATGAATTTTATAACCGTTCCAAGTTTAAACAATCCAAGCAATATCAACAAAACACCGGCCATCATTGTGGCTACCATCAATCCGCTTAAACCGTATTGCTGGATAATACCGTATATGATAACAATGAAAGCACCAGTAGGACCACCTATCTGAACCTTGCTTCCACCAAGGAACGAGATGATAAATCCCGCCACAATAGCCGTAATGATACCCTTCTCTGGAGTCACCCCGGAAGCAATACCAAACGCAATAGCCAACGGCAGGGCTACAATACCTACAATTATACCCGCCATCAAATCAGTCATAAAATCAGATTTACTGTAATTCTTGAGTGTAGAAAACAGTTTCGGATGAAATTCAACCCCTTTCATAAAACAATCTTATTTCTATTTATAAATATTTTTTTGCAAAATTACGCATTTTCTGCCATATAACATACTTTTGCAACAATATAAATTATGATTTGGGGATGAAAGCTTAAAAGATTATAAATATAAAATTGTAATGATTACAAATTTGAATAAATCTATTATATTTGCAATATGAAAATTAAACATAGAATGTCAAACCCAACAAAATAACTACAATTATGGAAAAAAGCATCAAAGGAACAAGAACTGAAAAAAATTTAGCAATCTCTTTCGCAGGTGAATCACAAGCTAGAATGCGTTATACATATTTTGCTAGTGTAGCAAAAAAAGAAGGATACGAACAGATTTCAGCAATCTTCACTGAAACTGCAGACCAGGAAAAGGAACACGCAAAACGTATGTTCAAATGGCTTGAAGGCGGAATGGTGGAAATTACAGCAAGCTATCCGGCAGGCGTAATCGGCACAACGCTTGAAAATCTTAAGGCTGCCGCTGCAGGCGAAAACGAAGAATGGTCATTGGATTACCCACGTTTTGCAGACATCGCAGACGAAGAAGGTTTCCCTGCAATAGCTAAGATGTATCGTGAAATCGCTGTAGCTGAAAAAGGACACGAAGAAAGATACAGAGCTTTCGTCAAGAATATCGAAGAAGGAAAGGTATTCAAGAAAGATGTTGAAACTGTATGGCAATGCCGTAACTGCGGTTATGTACACGTAGGAACAGAAGCTCCTGAAGTATGTCCTGCATGTCTTCACCCGCAGGTTTATTTCGAGGTTAAGAAGAACAACTATTAATACGCACGATAGACTAAAAGTATAAATATACAGGTTGCCATGAGAAATGCACAAGCATACATGGTAACCTGTTTTTTATACCACCTACTAAAAAATACCTAATTTAAGGTATTGCAAGTAAAACAAGGACTTTACATCTTTGCAATAAGAATATAAACATAAAATCTGTTTTAAGTGTATGAAAATCAAATCAATCAAAGGACGCGAAATTCTTGACTCGCGCGGTAATCCGACTGTAGAAGTGGAAGTACAACTGGAATCCGGTATAACTGGAAGAGCATCTGTTCCGTCAGGAGCATCTACAGGCGAAAATGAAGCCCTCGAACTGAGAGACAACGACAAAAAGCGTTATGGAGGAAAAGGGGTTCTTAAAGCTGTATATAATGTAAATAACGTTATAGCCCCGGCACTTATAGGATGGTCAGCAACCGAACAAAGAGCTATAGACAGAAAAATGCTGGAAATGGATGGTACAAAGACAAAATCAAACCTTGGAGCCAATGCTATTCTCGGAGTATCTCTTGCGGTAGCAAAAGCAGCGGCTAATTATCTGAATGTACCTCTCTACAGATATCTGGGCGGAACAAATACATATATCATGCCTGTACCGATGATGAACATAATAAACGGTGGTTCACACAGTGACGCACCCATAGCCTTCCAGGAGTTCATGATTCGCCCGGTCGGCGCACAATCATTCCGTGAAGGTCTCAGGATGGGAGCCGAAGTTTTCCATTCTCTTAAGAAAGTTCTCCATGACAGAGGACTCAGCACCGCTGTAGGCGATGAGGGTGGATTTGCACCATCTCTTAACGGAACAGAAGATGCTCTTGAATCAATTATCTCTGCCATCAAATCTGCAGGCTACGAACCGGGTAAAGATGTTATGATAGGCATGGACTGTGCATCATCTGAATTTTATAAAGACGGTATTTACGACTATACCATTTTTGAAGGAGAAAAAGGCAAGAAACGCACTTCTGACGAACAGATAGACTATCTTGAAGAATTGATAAACAAATATCCTATCGACTCAATAGAAGACGGAATGAGCGAGAACGACTGGAACGGATGGCAGAAACTTACAGAAAGAATAGGCGGACGTTGTCAACTGGTAGGTGACGACCTCTTCGTCACAAACGTGGAGTTTCTTTCTAAAGGTATCGAAATGGGATGCGGAAATTCTATACTGATAAAAGTAAACCAGATAGGCTCTCTAAGTGAAACACTTGATGCTATAGAAATGGCTCACAGACATGGATATACCACTGTTACATCGCACCGTTCGGGAGAGACAGAAGATACAACAATAGCAGATATAGCTGTAGCCACAAACAGCGGACAGATAAAAACCGGTTCATTAAGCCGCTCGGACCGAATGGCAAAATACAATCAGTTATTGCGTATAGAAGAAGAACTTGGAGACTTAGCCCAATATGGATATAAGAGGATAAGATAATCCTACCATATTTCACGATTATCACCTCTAAAGCTCAGTTTTTTGAGAGAAATGAGGTGATAATCATCTTTTTTTGAAAAAAAATCGGATAAACTATTGCATATACGGAAATTTGTTGTACCTTTGCACCGCAATTGAGACATAAAACAACTCAAAAGCCGAGAATAATTGGTGCGTTAGTTCAGTTGGTTAGAATACATGCCTGTCACGCATGGGGTCACGGGTTCGAGTCCCGTACGCACCGCCAACAAAAAAGAAACAGTTAGAAATAACTGGTGCGTTAGTTCAGTTGGTTAGAATACATGCCTGTCACGCATGGGGTCACGGGTTCGAGTCCCGTACGCACCGCAAGGCTTCAGAGACATCTGAAAGCCAGCGAATGACAAAGCCCACAAAATCAATGATTTGTGGGCTTTGTTTTTTCTTTTTAGAGCCACTCTGAAGACAAACAAATTCCCCAAACAGACAAAGTTGAGTTACCAAATCGTTACAGAAAAAACGGGCTTTTGGAATTGTAACGATTTTCTTTGTAAGTCGCTGATTTGTCGTCTGTTGTCATTAAAATGTC
>JAHLFB010000240.1 GCA_018884025.1 Candidatus Phocaeicola faecipullorum | reverse complement strand
CATTGCGAACTTATATGCATATCCCCACTAAAAAGCTACTGACCCACGATTAAGTCTCGCAGGCTCTCACGGTTACTCAGTTGTCCAAACATCATTGCGAGCATCTGATTCCAGCAAGTGAAATGTTTCACATATCTGTTGCCATCATACTTGCGAACATAGTTGTTGAACTGAGTCCTATTCAGAAAAGCGGTTAATTGAGAGAATACGTATTTGTCTTGGAACATAGCAGCCATTTGTATTAGACTGCAAAGTTGCAAAAACAAGTCCGTTTCATTTCAAAAAACCGTGTAATTGACTATATTTCAATAATTTCAAAGAACTATTTATCCACTTTTACGGGACAGTAGTGATAAAATATAATGATTAATTTAAAATCTAAAACGTAATGGAAAAGAAAAAATGTTTGTTATTCTATGCACGTAGTAGAAACTGTTTTTTAAGATTTTGCTTTTTTATTTTCTGCTTGTTTTTTCTTCAAGTCTCACTCTATAGTATTGGAGTGCAGCGAAAGAACATAAAGGTGGTAGGCGTAGTAAAAGATATTGAAGGATTACCTATCATTGGAGCCAATATTGTTGTTAAAGGACAAAGTACCGGAACTATTACTGATATTGATGGAAATTTCTCTATTGATGCTTCAATAGGAAGTATCTTAAAGATTTCTTTTATAGGATATGAAGCCTGTGAGGTAAAGGTTACTTCAGAAAATCTAACCGTGAAATTAAAAGAAGAAACAAATTCTCTGGATGAAGTGGTAGTGATTGGATATGGATTGGTAAAGAAAAGCGACTTGACAGGTTCAGTAGGTAAAGTAAAATCGGAGGACATACAGAAAATGCCTGTTTCGTCTGTTGAACAAGCATTGCAAGGTAAGGTTAGTGGTATGCAGATAACCACAAATTCAGGTGCCCCTGGAGGTGGAGCAACAGTGCGTATCAGGGGAGGTAACTCTATTAGTAGTGGGAATGAACCACTCTATGTTATTGATGGAATTATTGATGCTGGTAATTTAAACAGTTTGAATCCGGCTGATATTGCGTCAATAGAAGTCCTTAAGGATGCTTCATCTACAGCAATATATGGTTCTCGTGGTGCTAATGGTGTAGTGATTATTACTACGAAAAGAGGAGAAAGCTCAAAAGGAGTTTCTGTATCATATAATGGGTATTATGGCATTCAGACGCCTGTAAAAAGACTTGATTTGCTTAATGGAAAAGAAGCTGCATTGTTCCAAAATGAATTCTCAGAATATCAAGGTACACAACCAAACTTCACTGATATTGATAATGTGGCTAATACTGATTGGCAGGATTACATTTTTCGTAAAACGGCTCCTATGACAGACCATAATCTTACTATATCAAACTCAACGAAAAACAATAATTATTACTTGTCGTTGAATTATTTTAACCAAGAAGGTATTATGTATAAGACTGGTTATGAGCGTTATCAGTTGAGATTTAATGTTGACCAAAAGATTGGTAAAACATTTAAATTTGGAGCAACAGTTACAGCTTCATATACCAATAAAGATAATCCTGTGATTTCTAAAGGTTTTGAACTTCTCCCAACAGCTCCTGTATATAATGATGATGGGTCTTATTTTTCTCAAAGTCAAGTTAGTGGTAATACATACGATAATCCTGTAGCTCAAAGAAATGATATTATTGACAATCAGTATCAACTTAGAGGACTTGGCAATATATATGCACAACTTACTTTATTTAAAAATTTGATCTTGAAATCATCTTGGGGAGCTAATTTATCTTATAGTAAACGAAATCAATACCAGTCAGTGGATTTGCCTACTTCTAAAGATAAGAATAAGGGTGGAGTAGCTAATGTAGATACAAGTTTTCCTATTACATATCAGAATGAGAATACAATAAATTATTCTTTAAAATTAGGTAAACATTCTCTTGGCTTATTGGGTGGATTTACGTGGCAGAAATTTACTTCAGAATCTTTGACTGCTTCTACACAAGGTATTTTGAATGATGCGAATGATTATCATTCCATGCAATCTGGAGATCCGAATCAACGAAACATACAGACATCTGAGAGCCAGTGGGGAATGATGTCTTATTTGTTCAGAGTTAATTATGATTTTAATAGTAAATATTTATTCACTGTATCAGGGCGTGCCGATGGTTCTTCTCGTTTGGCAAAAGGAAATCAATGGGCTTTTTTCCCATCTGCGGCTTTTGCATGGCGCGCATCAGAAGAGAATTTTATTAAAGATTTAAATGTATTTTCAAATCTGAAATTCAGATTAAGTTATGGAGTATCCGGTAATCAAGGAGTAGGAGCTTATGCCGTATATGATAAATTGACTCGAAACAAGACTGTTATTGGTGATACGGAAGTTACTACTTTTATTCCAGTATTGTCTGCAAGTAAAGACCTAGGGTGGGAGATGACAAAACAATTTGATTTTGGTATAGATTTGGGATTTTTAGATAATCGTCTATCTTTAGAATTGGATTATTATTATAAGAGAACTTCAGATCTTTTGCTGGATCGGGAACTACCTTATCAAACGGGATATGCTTCAATTCTTGAAAATGTAGGTTCTACTAAAAACCAAGGTCTAGAAATAAATTTAAGCTCTGTAAATTTTGATAATGAGGATTTTAAATGGAATACTAATTTGTCTTTGGCATTCAATCGAAATAAAGTAATGGATCTGGGTGGAAAAGAATTTTTGGAGAATGGAAGAGGATCTCGTTTGATTGTTGGTGAACCGGTTGGCACATTTTATGGAGTAAAATATTTGGGTACATGGAAAGAGAATGAAATACCTGAAGGCTCCAAGCATCGTCCTGGAGACCCAAAGTTTGAGGATCTGGATAATAATGATCTGATTGATATAAATGATGGTCAAATTATAGGTAATGCAGAACCGAAGTTTTATGGTGGTATAAATAATGATTTTACTTATAAGAACTTTACATTGAGTTTGTTCTTTGACTTTAGTTATGGTAATGACATTTATGACTTGTATGGCAGATTAATGGAAACGGGATTTAATTCTAATGTTTACGGTCATCTTAGAAATCGTTGGACAGAAGAAAATCCGGATGGATATTATCCAAGAGCTGGAAGTGCTTATACGAATATCTATGATACCTATGCAGGTGGAAATGTAAATGGAGGAAATACATTATATGTACATGATGGTTCATTTTTGCGTTTGAAGAACCTAAATTTGCAGTATAATGTACCTTTGAAAAATAGGAAAGTTGTAAAATCATTACAAGTTTACGCAACCGCTACAAATTTATTCACATGGACATCGTATTTTGGCTTCTCTCCTGATGTAAATGCGGATAATAGTAGTTCTACAAGAATTGGTTTTGATAATAATGTATATCCACAAAGTAAAACTTATTTGATAGGATTGAAAATAAATTTTTAACTAAAAAAATAAAAAAATGAAGAATATTATAGATATATTATTGTTGTTACTGATGTTTTGTTATACATCATGCGATATTTTGGATGTAAATCCTAAAAGTTTTACTGCTCCTGATAATTTTTATAAAACAAAGGAGGAAATAACTTCTGCTTTATATGGTGCATATGGGACTTTGCATAATGTGTATTTAGGTGATTATGAAAAAATATTTGCTGCGGATATGGGAGTTGATGTTATGATAAGTCGACAGTCTCCTCGTATTGATGTTTATAATTATTATAATATGGAATCATTAACAACAGAATGGTCTGATAGGTGGCAAGCTCATTACAATGCAATCGGTGTAGTGAATATGGTGATAAACAGAACTAAAAATTCATCTGTAGATGATGATTTTAAGAAACAGATAATAGCAGAAGCTAAAGTCCTTAGGGCATTTATTTACCATGATTTGGTTTTGTTTTGGGGTGGAGTTCCTATGTGGCTTGATGAATTTGACCTGTCAACGGTTTCAACTTTACCTCGTAGTCCAAGAGAAAAGGTCATTGAGCAAATTTATGATGACATTAGAACCTCTATTCCTGATTTACCATCATCTTATGATAAAACAGAACTTGGTAGAATAACATCTTGGGCAGCCAAGGCTCTTTGGGCAAGGGTATGTCTTTTAGAAAATGACTGGCAGAATGCTTATGATTTATCTTGTGATGTAATAAACAATTCACCACATGATCTAATGGAAAAGTATTCTGATATATTTGATATGGGAAAGAAATTTAATAAAGAATTGATTTTTGTTGTGCCTTCAAGAGCTGATGCTTCTGGAAGTGCTATCAGTACGTTTGCTAATCCAAGAGCAAAAGATGAGCAAACTAAACTTAATCCATTATTTAATAAGCAGGGTTATAAAACGGAACGTTATGATGGGGTAGAGGTAAATAAATCTTCCGACTTGTTTTATGGTTGGGGAATGTTTAATACTACTGAACATTATCTTAATAGCTTCGAGAGTGGTGACAGTCGTAAAGATATGGTTGATTGGAGTAGTCAGATACTGGTTAAAGATTTGAATGGAGATGGTGATTATGATGATAAGGATGAAACCAAAGTTATTAAATTCTCAGGTGGTGATGGTGGTGGAAGAGGACATTATATGTTGAAATGGTACACTTGGGGAGAAACAAAAAATAATGGAAGTAGAGATGTACATCTTATGCGATTGGGAGAAGTATATTTGATAAAAGCAGAAGCTGCGAATGAGTTGGATAAACCTGATGAGGCTATTGATGCACTTAATGAGTTAAGAAAGAGAGCTTTCGGAGATGAACTGCATAATTATCCTGACACCTATAGTAAAGAGGAAATAAAACGAGCTATAGTTGACGAGAATAAGTGGGAATTAGGTGGAGAAGGATTGCGAAGATGGTATTTGGTACATTGGGGATATGAGTATTTGGAGAAAGCAGTAAAAGATTTAGTAGAGGAAAATCCTATAGCAGCCCAAAATATACGTCCTTATCATGTCCTATTTAAAATACCTGTTGAGGAATTTATTAAGAATCCAAACTTGGGTGAGAATAATCCTGGATATTGATAGATATTTGTAGTTTGCAAAAAATATTTTCTTTAACAAACTATAACAAAGAAACTTTAATTAAAAAATATACATAAATGATGAAAAAAACTCTTTTATTTATTCCATCATTACTTATACCAACTGTCAATGTGCTGGCAGGAAGTAATGAAGCAAAAACTGAACAGCATCCGAATATAGTTTATATTTTGGCAGATGATCTTGGTATAGGTGACTTGGGTTGCTATGGACAGAAAGATATAAAGACACCCAATATTGACCGTCTAGCAGCGGACGGAATGCTTTTCACCAACCATTATTCCGGTTCTACAGTAAGTGCTCCATCACGTTGTGTCTTACTTACCGGTAAACATACAGGACATTCGTATATACGTGGAAATAAGCCGGGAGTAGGTTATGAGTTTCCTCTTAAATCGGGTGAGGTGACAGTGGCTGATATGCTGAAAACGAAAAATTATGCCACAGCCTGTTGCGGCAAATGGGGTATGGGTGGTCCGGAAGATGAAGGTTCTCCATGGAAACATGGTTTTGATTATTTCTTCGGGTATCTAAGTCAACGTAATGCCCATAAATATTATCCGGATTTTTTGTGGGAAAATAATCATAAGATAGAACTACACAACCAAGTGTATTCTCATGATATGATTTTGGAAAAGGCATTAGGTTTTATTGATAAGAATGCAAGAGGTCCTTTCTTTCTTTATTTTGCTCCAACTCTTCCACATGCGGAATTGTTGGTACCGGGAAATAATTTCGGTGATTATGACGGTAAATTTAACGAGATCCCTTTCAAAAAAGGAAATACTACTTATGGAGATCAGGCGAAGCCGAGAGCTGCATATGCCGCTATGGTGAGTCGGTTGGATTATGCGGTAGGCAAAATAATAGAGAAACTTGAGGCAGAAGGTATCTTGCAAAACACCATTATTATGTTTTCCTCTGATAACGGTGTTCATCATGAAGGAGGACACGATGCGGAATATTTCAACAGTAACGCTGAGTTTCGCGGAACTAAACGTGATTTATATGAGGGGGGGATTCGTACTCCTTTCATTGTGCGTTGGGACAATCATGTGACAAAAGGTTCTACTTCAAACCATATCTCAGCTTTTTGGGATTTTATGCCAACTATTGCCGAAGTTTTAAAAATGAAGCCTGCCGAGAATTGTGATGGAATTTCTTTCCTTCCTACATTAACTGGTAAGGACGGACAGAAAGAACATGATTATATTTATCATGAAACTTATGAACAGGGCGGAAAGCAGTCTATCATTAAGGATGGTTGGAAACTGATAAGGCTGAATCTTAATCATCCGAACAAGATTGTGGAAGAACTTTATTGTCTTGAAATGGATACTCAGGAGAAGACGAACCTGGCTGACCGCTTTCCCGGAAAGGTTGAGGAATTGAGAAGACTGGCTGCTTCTGCGCATACACCGAGTGAAATTTTTAATTGGGAAGATAATAAATGAATATTGTAATGAAGAAAAATGTTATTGTTTCGTATGTTTTTCTTTTATTGTTTTCCTGTACTGCTTTTGCACAATCCGTAAAAAGGAACGTGTCTGTTGTTACGGAAAATACATGTTTGGTTTTCTCTGTTGATAGTAATGATGAACTGATTTTCCGTCATTACGGGAAGAAAATAACTGATTTGGCTGACTTTTCAAAGAATTTGTTTACACCTACAGCACACCAGAATTTTCCTTCTGTGTATCCGACCTACGGTGGACGCAGCTATATCTTACCGGCATTGAAACTTACGCATGATGATGGTGTGATTTGCAGTGAACTGAGATTTGTTGACATAAAGACCAACAATCCGGAGCCGAATGTTACTGAAACTGTAATAAAATTGAAAGATAAGGCTTATGATTTGTTAGTAGATGTTCATTATACGGCTTATTACAAAGAGGATGTCATCTCTCAGTATGTAACAGTCAGAAATATGGAGAAGGGGAGTGTAAATGTGGAGCAGGTTGCTTCGTCCTATCTTCCTTTAAGGGCTGAATCATATTATCTGTCGCATTTTTATGGTTCATGGAGTAAGGAAATGAGAATGAAAGAGGAAGAGTTGACTAATGGTGTGAAATCCATAGAGTCACTGAAAGGGGTGAGAACTACACAATGCGAAAGTCCGATATTCATAATTTCACTTAATGGAAAATCGAAGGAGTCGGAAGGTGAGGTCTATGGTGGAGCTTTGGCATGGTCTGGTAACTATAAGTTATCTTTCCAGATAGGTGAGGACAAATTGTTGAGTATTGTGTCAGGAATGAATCCTATAGCTGCTGCTTTGAAACTTGATAACGGCGAGGAAATAAAGACTCCTGAAATGATTCTTACTTACAGCAGCGAAGGAAAAAACAGAATGTCGCAGAACTTCCATCATTGGAGTAGGAGATATGCGTTAGCTCATGGTTATGACAGCCGTCCTGTAATACTTAACAGTTGGGAAGGAGTAGGGGTAAAATTCAATGAGGATAAGATTTGTGAGATGATAGACGATGCGGCTTCTTTAGGTGTTGAGCTTTTTGTTCTTGATGATGGTTGGTTCGGAAACAAATATCCTCGTGATGCTACAGATGCGGGGCTTGGTGACTGGCAGGTTAACAGAAAAAAATTACCGCATGGTATAGATTACCTAGTGGAACATGCCAAAAAGAAAGGAATGAAGTTCGGACTTTGGATAGAGCCAGAAATGGTTAATCCGAATAGCGAACTTGCAGAGAAGCATCCTGATTGGGTAGTTAAGACTGACAGATATACGGCTTATACAGAACGTAGCCAATGGCTTCTTGATCTTACAAATCCAGAAGTGCAGGATTTTATTGTAAGAACAATAGACAATATAATTACAGAGGCGCCTGAACTGGTTTACATTAAATGGGATGCTAACCGCTATGCTAACAATGTCGGTTCGTCATATTTACCGGCTGACAGGCAAAGTAGGTTCTGGTATGATTATGTAAAAGGATTATATTCTGTTTACGAAAGGATAAGGGAAAAATATCCGGATATTATGTTGCAAGCCTGTTCTTCGGGTGGTGGACGTATGGATTTCGGTTCATTGAAATATCATGACGAGTTTTGGGCAAGCGACAATACCAATGCTGTGGACAGAATTTTCATCCAATATGGTGCCAGCATGTTTTTCCCTGCATCGGCTATAGCATCGCATGTATCGGTTGCTCCGAACCAACAGACTGGTATGTCATTGCCTCTTAAATACCGTTTTGATGTGGCTATGTCATGTCGTCTGGGTATGGAATTACAACCAAAGGAGATGACAGAGAAAGAACTTGAATTTGCCAAATCTGCAATAGAAACTTATAAGCGTCTTCGCCCGGTCATTCAGAATGGTGATTTGTATCGTCTGATTTCTCCTTATGATGGAGTTGACCGGGCTTCGCTGATGTATGTGTCTGAAAACAAGTCACAGGGCGTATTCTTTGTTTATAATCTTGGATATCATGAACGGAACGAACGTTGCATGGTAAGAATGCAGGGACTTGACCCGGATGCTGAATATAAAGTATACGAATTGAATATAATGGGAAGACCGGCATTAAAAAAAGGTGACATACGTCTTAGTGGCAGGTATTTGATGGAAGTGGGAATACCGCTTCTCATGAACAAGACACATGACAGTTGTGTACTTGAGCTTATAAAAATAAATAAATGAAACATTTATAAGAATATAATGATGAAAAAAAATATATTTGCAATTTTCCTGTCTGGCTTTTTGTTAAGCGGATGTGTACAGATTTCTTCTGAAAAGGAACTTACTTTATCTGCCCCACCTATGGGATGGAATAGTTTTGATAGTTACGGAACTTACCTATATGAGGATGCTGCTATGAAAAATCTGGAAGTCTTTGCTGAGAAATTGGCACCTTACGGTTATAAATATTTTGTTATTGATGCAGGATGGTTTGGTGAGTATGAACTTGTACCGGGAACTCTTTATCCGAAAGAAAAACATGCCAAAAATCTTAATATTAATGAGTATGGTTTACTTCAACCTTCCAAAACCTATTTTCCTAATGGATTGAAACCGATAATAGATCGTTGTCATGAGCTGGGATTGAAATTTGGACTTCATATAATGCGTGGTATTCCTCGTGTTTCTGTAGAGAGGAATACTCCTGTCAAGGGTACTGAATTTTATGCAAGGGATATAGCAGATACTACAAGTATATGCAAGTGGTGTGAACAGAATTATGGCGTAGATATGACACGTCCAGGAGCTCAAGCGTTTTATGACAGTTGGATAGGTCAGTTGGCAGAGTGGGGTGTTGATTTTATAAAGGCTGATGATATAGTTCCCTTTCCGGCAGAAGTTGAGGCTGTGGCAAAAGCTATTAAGAAAAGTGGTCGAGATATTGTTTTAAGTCTCAGTCCAGGTGGAACAGTGGATGAGACAAAGCTGGATTTCTTTAAAATGGGTAATATGTTGCGTGTTACTCATGATATTTGGGATGATCAGATTGGACTGGATCAGTGTTTCAAGGCATGGAGAAAATGGCAAGGGAAGGAAGATGAAAATTTCTTTATAGATATGGATATGATACCGTTTGGTGAACTTCAGGTAATGAGCCCTGTACCTGAGGGTCTTACAGGTAACGAATCACAGAATGAAATAAAGAAGATGAAAAAGGATGGTAAATTAAAAAATGTAGAGTTACTTTCAGGTAAAGGTTTTCATAGGCAGTCGCAGTTTACAAAGGATGAAATGTTGACTTTTATTACTATGCGTGCTTTGGCGGCTTCTCCGTTGATGATGGGTGGAAATTTGCTTACAGTGGATAAATTCACATTAAGCCTTTTGACTAATAAAGAGATGATAGCCTGTAATCAGAATTCTGTAATGGGAAGTTTGAAATATGAGAATGATAAAATAGAAATATGGAATACTCCCAAGAAAAACAGCAATGATGGATGGATTGGTATATTCAACAGGAACGCTAAAGAATCTCAGGAATATGTATTGTCTGCTTCGCAATTAGGACTTGATGGAAATGGGTTTTTACTGAAAGACATTTGGAATAATTCCGAATTGTTAATAGGTCAGGAAGTATCTGTCCCTGCCAATGGGGTTATCTTTATGAAATATGAAGTTAAATGATTTTAGTAGGTATAATATATGATGTTAAAGAATAAAATGCTTTGTGCCGTATTTGCGGTATTATCTTCTGTGACAGTTGTCAATGCTTCCACAATCATAAAAGATACTGTAAAAATTGCTGACGGATTTGTCATACCGATAAACATAATGGTTCCAGATGCAAAAGGACCATTTCCGGTATATTTCAATGTGCATGGGGGAGGATGGCTTGGAGGTACAAGAACTGAAGTTCCTAACGCTTCAATGGCACCTGCGGCTGCTGAGATGTGTGATAATTTGGGAATTGTAATGGTCGGTATCGGATATAGATGTATGGATCAGAACGGCGATTTTGACAAGGCTATGGATGATGTGATGGATTCATATAAGTGGGTTAAGGAAAGGGCTAATAGGTTTAAATGCGATTTCAGTAAGGTGGGATTTACAGGTGGTTCCGCCGGAACCCCCCTGTCTGCTCTTGCTGCCCAGCTTATACCTGAGTGTAGTGTCTATGTAGGTATTAACGGGATATATGATTTTACGGCTTTATCCGACCGTACTTTTGCCAATGCTGAAGTTAATAAGCGTGCTAAATTTGAGAAAGAACGTGCAATTAAGTATAAGCTATATACACCGGAGGAACAGCGCAGAGCTTCTGCCATATTTTTCCTGAAGAAGAATCCACCGGCAAGCTTGTTTATTCATGGTGATGCAGACAAGACTATTGAATATACACAGAGTGTAAACTTCGCTAAAGCAATAAATGAGCATGGAGGCACAGCTTTTGTTTTGATTCATCCGAATACAGGTCACGCTTTTTATAAAATATGGAATCCTGACTTATATCGTAAAAGTACGGAGGCTGTAATGGAACATTTGGTGAAGTATTTCAACATCAAGAATGCTAATAAGGATGGTGTAAGAAAGGCTGTGGAAAAGACTTTGGAGAAAACAAAAGGTAAAGACAGAAAACAAGTAAAGGAACTTAAAAAATAATTGACTATGAAACAGAATTGGATATCAATATTGCCTACATCGTTGATGGTTGTATGTCCGGTGATGGCAATGGCGCAACAGACAAATAAACCTAATGTCGTGGTTATAATGGCTGATGATGTAGGTTATGGAGATTTAAGTTGTAACAATGATGGTAATACGGTGCACACTCCAAATGTGGACAGATTGGCGAATAGTGGTGTACGCTTTACTGATGCGCATGCTGCGGCTGCTACCAGTACGCCATCAAGATATTCATTCCTGACTGGACATTATTGTTGGAGAAGAAAAGATACCGGAATAGCTCCGGGTGATGCAGGAATGATTATACGACCTGAGCAATATACCGTGGCTGATATGTTTAGAGAAAACGGATATGTCACAGGTGCCATCGGTAAATGGCATTTGGGCTTGGGTGATAAGACTGGCGAACAGGATTGGAATAAAAAGATTACTCCAAACTTGTCGGATATAGGATTTGATTATTATTATATCATGGCAGCAACGGCCGATAGAGTTCCGTGTGTATATATAGAAAACGGTATAGTGGCAAATTATGACGCTTCAGCGCCAATAGAGGTAAGTTATGAAAAGCCTTTCCAAGGAGTGCCTACTGGGAAAGACAATCCTGAATTGCTGTACAATCTTAAGCCTAGTCACGGACATGATCAGGCAATTGTTAATGGTATAAGTCGTATAGGGTATATGAAAGGTGGTGGAAAGGCTTTGTGGAAAGATGAATATATTGCAGACAGTATCGCTTCGCATGCTGTCGATTTTATAAAGACTCATAAAGATGAACCTTTCTTTTTGTATTGTGCGACAAACGATATTCATGTACCTCGTTTCCCTAATGAACGCTTCCGTGGAAAGAGCGGTATGGGATATCGTGGTGATGCGATTCTTCAGTTTGACTGGACTGTGGGTCAGGTATTGGATGCACTCGATGAAATGGGACTTACTGATAATACGTTGGTGATATTGACAAGTGACAACGGTCCTGTAGTGGATGATGGATATAAAGACCGTGCAGTGGAACTATTAGGAGAACATCGTCCATGGGGACCATTCCGCGGAAGTAAGTATAGTAATTTTGAGGCTGGTACTCGTATTCCGTTTGTGGTAAGATGGCCGGGAAAAGTTGAAAAAGGTGTTTCTTCAGCACTCGTTTCACAGATTGACTTTCTTGGAACAATGGCGGAGATGCTTGGTGTGAAACTTAATTCCTCACAGAAGAAAGATAGTGAAGGATATTTGAATTCATGGCTCGGAAAGTCAGAGAAAGGACGCGATTATGTAATTGAGGCTGCTGGAGCATTGTCTGTTTCAGATGGCAAATGGAAGTATATAACTCCTAACAAAAAACGTCCGTACAATCCGAATACTAACGTTGAGACAGGAAACAATCCTTCTGACCAATTGTATAATCTTGAAAGTGATATAGCGGAAAAGCATAATGTTGCTTATAAACATCCTAAGGAAGTACAGCGTTTACAGAAAATATTACAGAAAGAGAGAAATAAATAATTAGGAATTGATATGAAAATAATTCTATTGGCATTTAAATGCTTTTAGAATTATTTTCAATCAAAATACAATGAATTATGATTTATAAGAAATTGATTTTATTGTCTGTCGTTATGATGGTATTTTCATCATATGGGTATTGTAAAGATGACAAATCTTCTCCTTTCGGAATTTGGACGGGTAGGGGAAGTGTAATAACTTCTGAAAATACAGATTTGATAAAGGGCATAATGGTGTCAAGTCATTGGCGAGATTTAGAGCCGGAAAAAGGAAAATGGAATTGGAATGTGATAAAGCCAAGAATTATGCAGGCGACAAATGCTGGTAAGCATGTGGGAATGATTGTTTATGTAGGTCCTGACAGTCCTGATTGGATTTATGAGAACGGCGTACCTAAAGTGACTACTCCGGATAAGAAAAATGTAAGAGGTGGCTCGCATAAGGCACGATTCCCTTATTACCCTTATTATCTTGATTCTAACTATCGTGAATTTTGGTTTAATCAGATTCGTACAACCGCAGACTGGGTGGCAAAATTGCCTAAAGATGTACGCGAGAAAATCCTTTTTGTGCAAACGGCTGAGGGTACGACAGGTGATGAGGGACCTTATAAGGGAGTACCTTACGAAGAAAAATATAGGATAAGTAGTGAGAACGGAACCGGAGAAGAATGGGTTAATCTTAAAAAGGAGGCATGGCAAATATTCCGCGACAAATATATTAAAATGGATCCTCCTATTCGTCTGCTGATAAATTCTGGTAATCAGCAACAGTATGATGCTATTCTTGATACGCTTGTACCGGATGCATGGAAGAAATCAGGACATCCGGGACATATCTATCAGTACAATGGTGAAAAGACATATATAGCGAAAAAGAAAGATGAAATATGGAACCGTTGTTCTAATGGTGAGTTCCGTCGTTTCCGTTCTGAGATGGATGAGGTAGAAAACGGATGGTTTAAAGAGAATTATATACAGAATATGTATTGGTTGTGTACATATGATTTGTATTATGGTCTTGATATGTTGCTTCTGAGTCCGAGGGTGATTGCAGATCCTAAGTATAGAGTTAGTTTTGAGTTCTACAATAAGTACGCAGGACAAAAAGAACCGTCAGAAGCAATTGGCGCTTTTTGTGCGATGAAAGATGTCCTTGATGCGGCTGATACAGAACGTTTCCCTGAAATTAAATATGGTAAGGCTGTAGATAATAATAAAAGTCGTTTTGAGGCCATAGTAAAAGAATATGAGAAATTTGGCGCTCGTATTGGAGATATTGATCATGCTATTGCTGGGCCTATAAACAATCGACAGTCGATGGCTATGAATGATGTTGGCTTCGATTTGGTGCCTGGTAATTATGAATTGTTTCTTAGTCAGATAGATGCTAACGCTACAAGCGTAGGATGGTGGAATGTAGGTCCTAAAGATCAGCCTTACGGACGTTTTGCCCGCAGTTTTGATGTAGAGAACGGCAAGAATGATATGTATTTTGTGCTTAATAGTAAATTCTTCAAAAAGGATACTGATAAGAAAGTAAAGGTTCGTGTAGTATATTTGGATAAAGGCAATGGAAAATGGTCGTTGAGATATTCGGATGAAAGAGGTTCCTTGAAAATGGCTAAAATGATAACCAATCATAATACCGGAAGATGGAAGGAAGTGATTGTGGATATCAATGATGCTTCTTTCATGGCTAAGGGACCGAAAGGTTCTGATTTGGTATTAAGTAATGAAAGCAATGAAAATACAATATTCCACATGGTTGAAGTTATGCGTAAAATCTGAAATGATGAAGAGAAAGTTATTATTAGCCTTGTTTGTCTTTTTCTGCTTTTCATTTCCTTCTTTTGCTCAGATGTATAATACTTCCTCCTGTCCATACGGTATATGGACAGGAGGTAATATAACTCCTAAGACAAAGGAGTATGTTCGAGGACGCTTTATATGGCTTAAGTGGCGTGATCTTGAAGCACAAAAAGGCATATGGACATGGGGCGTTCTTGAGGAAAGAATAAAACAAGCTGTAAAGGCTGGTAAATATGTCGGGCTGGTAGTCTATGCCGGTCCTGACAGTCCTGACTGGATTTACGACAATGGTGTTCCTAAGGTAACTGCTCCTGATAAAGTGAATGTAAGAGGAGGCTCTCATAAATCACGTTTCCCTTATTTCCCGTATTATCTTGATGATGACTATCGTGAATACTGGTTTAATGAAATACGAACCGTGGCGGAGTGGGTGGAGAGTTTGCCTGAAGATATGAGGAAAAGATTACTTTTTGTACAAACTGCAGAGGGAACTACAGATGATGAAGGCCCTTATAAAGGAATACCTTATGATGAAAAATACAGGTTCTGTGACGAACATGGTAATGGAGATAGTTGGGTTAATTTGAAAAAAGAAGCGTGGCAAATTTATAATGAGAAATATTCCAAAATGAATCCGCCTGTGGCTTTGATGGTTAATCCCGGAAACATGCTGCAATATGAGGCTCTTCTTGATACAGTAGTTCCGTATGCATGGAAAAAGTCTGGGAATCCCGGTCATATTTATCAGTTTAACGGGGAAAAAAGTTATATTGAGAGCAGAAAAAACAGTATTTGGAACCGTTGTGCCAATGGCGAATTTCGCCGTTTCCGTTCGGAATTTGATGAAGTGGAGAATGGATGGTTTAAGGAGAACAGTGTACAAAATATGTATTGGCTCTGTATATACGATTTATTTTATGGAATGGATATATTATTCATAGTAGGGGATGCTGTTTCGGATCCTAAATTTAGGGAATGCTATGACTTCTTTAATAAATATGCGGGGCAAAAAGACCCTTCGGAAGCCGTTGGTGCATTTTGTGCAATGAAAGATGTTCTTGATGCAGCAGATACTGAACGTTTTCCGGAATGCAAATACGGTAAAGCGACAGACGTTAACAAGGAACGTTTTGAGGCAATAGCAAAGGAGTATGAAAAATTCGGTGCGCATAACGGAGATATTGACCATGCTGTAGGAGGACCGATGAATAACCGTCGGGCTAAGTCAAGGAATGATGTTGGCTTTGATTTGGTTCCTGGAAATTATGAACTGTTCCTTAATCAGATAGATGCTAACGCTACAAGTATAGGGTGGTGGAATGTAGGTCCTAAAGATCAGCCTTACGGACGTTTTGCCCGCAGTTTTGACATAAAGAATGGCAAGAATGAGATGTATTTTGTATTGAATAAGGGATTCTTTTCAAAGAATAAGAACAAAGAAGTAGAAGTTCGTGTGGTATATCTGGATGAAGGCAAAGGGAAATGGTCTTTGATGTACGTTGATAATAACGGTATGATAAAGAATGCTGTTACTGTAAAAAAACAAAATACCGGCAGATGGAAGGAACTTAATATTAGCATACAAGATGCGTGTTTTGCCGCTAAAGGACCGAAAGGCTCTGACCTAATGCTCAGAAATGAAAGTTGTGAAGATACAAAATTTCATATGATAGAATTAACTCGAAAAAACTAGATAATGATGTTTATGCGTAAAATATTTACTTTTATTATACTATGCCTAAGTATATCATGTTTTGCAAAGAAACAGTTGGACATACCTGCTCCTATTTATGCGGATTCTCACTATTGTGGATCTTGCGATCCTGAAATAGTCTGGAATCCAGAAACGAAACAGTGGATGATTTTTTATACCGCACGTCGTCCGGCATTGGGACAGTCTTCTGCATGTGGTACCCCTATAGGCGTTTGTATTTCAAATGATATGAAGAACTGGAAATTTGAGGGATACTGCAAATTTGATGGTGAAGGTGGAAAACCTGATTCGGAACACACTTTCTGGGCTCCTGGATGTATCGTTAAAGATGGTGTGATTCATATGTTTGTCACTTACAAAGAAGATACTACACCTCCTTGGGGAACGGGTGGATGTATTATGCATTATACTGCTCCAGTCAATGATTATGTGAATGGTTGGAAACGGGTTGATGTAGTTGTAGATGAAGACAGATGCCTTGACGCTTCTATTATCAGATTGCCTTCTGGTATTTATAGAATGTATTATGTCAGCGGAACTGAATATATGCAGAATAACAAAAAAATGATTCGTTATGCTGAAAGTAAAGATTTATATACGTGGGAAATGAAAGGAAATGTGCAAGGTGACGTGAATAATTTCAAACTGCATTCATTACCTTATCAGGAAGCTGTATATGTGTTTCTATATAGAAACCGTTTTTATATGCTGACAGATCCTCATGTTGGACTGGCCACTTATAGCTCTGATGACGGTGTGAACTGGAAGTATCACGGACAGATATTGAAGGCGGGAACATCCGACAGAACGTTGGACTGGAGTCAGGGCAGACATCCCAGCGTTTATGTTAATAAGAAGAATGAAGCATTTATCTTTTATCATGTTGAACCGTTCAGGAAAGGTAAGGAAGCCAAGTTCCTTGAGAAGCACCAAAGATATACTTTCCTACAGATGGCAAGGCTTGTTTGTGGAAAAGAGGGTATAAATGTTATAAGATGAACTTTTATAGACCTAAGTTTTTAATGTATTTTGTTAAAATAATTAAGAGATGAAAAATGTAAAATTATTTCTTGGGGGTACACTGTGTCTTGGAACATTAGGGATGACGATAGCTAAAGATGTTAAGCCTAACGTTATTTTCATTGCAGTGGATGACATGAACGACTGGGTTAGTCCTTTGGGTGGAATAAAAGGTGTTAAGACACCTAATTTGGACCGTCTTGCAGCTATGGGCGTTACATTTACAAACGCTCATTGTGCGGCTCCGGCAAGTGCTCCGTCGCGCTTATCTGTAATGACAGGTGTCCATCCGGCGAGGTCGAACATGATGCATAACATACCTTATGATGGAGCGGAGTGGCGTAAAGATCCGGTCATGAAAGATGTTGTTACGATTGAACAGTTTTTCAGGGCAAACGGATATGAAACTCTGGCGGGAGGTAAGATATATCATACATTAGCGCCACCTTGGCTTACGCTGAATCAAGGAGAACCTGAAAGTTGGGACTATTGGTGGCCAAGTGCCTATGTTCCTTCAGCATATCAGATACCGGCTACTGAGAAGACAAGGAATCCCGAAGGAATGAGAGGAAAAAGACCCATTAAATACTTCACTTGGGGAGCCATCGAATGCAAGGATACAAAAATGCCTGATTATCAACTGGTGGATTGGGTGAAACACGAATTGAGTATCAAGCGTGACAAGCCTCTTTTTATGGCAGTAGGATTTATAAAGCCGCATATACCTTGGGAGGTGCCTAAAAAATATTTCGATATGTATCCGTTGGATTCTATTCCTATTTTGGATATAAGAGCTGATGACCTGGAGGATGCTTTTGATCACGGTAGAAGGAGCTGGCATAAGTTTGTAATGCAAAATGCTTATTGGAAAAAGGTTATACAATCGTATATGGCCTGCATTTCCTTTACTGATGCACAGATAGGACGGCTTCTTGATGTGATAGAAAAATCTCAATATAACAAAAATACGATAATAGTTCTGTGGTCTGACCACGGAATGCATATCGGCGAAAAAGAGAATTGGGAGAAGTTTACTTTGTGGGAAGAATCAACAAGGGTGCCACTGCTGTTTTATGTTCCCGGCATGACAAAAGGAGGGACTGTGAACTCTACCTCAGTAAGTTTGATTGATATATTTCCAACATTGGCAGAACTTGTCGGCGAAACTCCTCCGGCTAACTGTGACGGGCAAAGCGTGGTTCCGTTTTTGAGAGGCGAAAAAGCCAATCATCAGGCGGCAATAACCGCATATAAGTTCCAAGCTCCTGCGAGTGGTCGTGGATATGCTGTAAGGACTGAGAGATACAGATATATATATTATCCGGAAGCAGGATTGGAGGAATTGTATGACCATCAGAAAGATCCTAACGAATTTGTAAATATTGCATACAAGAAAGAGTCTAGAAAAATAATAGCGGAGCATAGAGCAATATTGAATGAACGTGTTCCTAATATGAAGTGGAGTAATGAAACTCCTAAAGGCTATACTATTACGGTGGACGGATTGATACATAAAGATGATTTCGAGTCTCTCCTTTGGAATGAATAATAAATGGATTTAAAAGGTGGCAAGTTTCAGTGACTTTAGAAACTTGCCATTTTATATTAATATCAAAAAAATGCGTTATGAAAATTAAAAAGACGATTTTAACAATTTTATTTATATTACCAGCCTTAACTTTTGCTCAAGGTAACAAGGCGGTAGTCACCATTCAGCCTGATGTTAGGCAACAGACAATAAGCAGGCACATATATGGACATTTCGCTGAACATTTAGGACGTTGCATATACGATGGCTTTTGGGTTGATCCTAATCTTGATGTTGCTAAAGATGGACGTATACGTATTGATATAGTAAAGGCATTACGTGATATAAATATACCGAACTTGCGATGGCCAGGAGGGTGTTTTGCTGATGAATATCAGTGGAAAGATGGAATAGGCGAGCCTGATAAACGTCCGAGAATTGTCAATAGCAAATGGGGTGAAGTAGTAGAGGACAATAGTTTTGGTACGGACGAGTTTATGAAACTTTGTAATCTTTTAGGTTGCGAACCTTATCTTTCTGCCAATGTAGCAACTTCCACTCCTAAAGATTTCAGGGAATGGGTGGAATATCTAAATTATTCGGGAGATTCTTATTGGGCTGAACAACGTAAAAAGAACGGACACGAAAAGCCATATGGAGTTAGCTTTTTCGGCATAGGGAATGAGAGTTGGGGTTGTGGAGGAAACATGACACCTGAATTTTATTCGGATGAATACAAGCGCTTTCAAGGGTTTGCCTATAACTATTCAGGGAATAAGATAAAAAGAATTGCGTGCGGTCCTAACGGAGATGATTATAACTGGATGGAAACATGCATGAAAAAAATACCGGTTAAAATGTTATGGGGTATATCTCTTCACTACTATACTATTGCTACCGATAATTGGAGTAAAAAAGGGGCTTCAACACAATTTGATGAGGAAGAATATTTCAGAAGTATAAAAAATGCTTTGTTCATGGACGAACTTCTTGGCAAACATTCTGCTATAATGGATATTTATGATCCGAAAAAAAAGGTGGCTTTGGTTGTAGATGAATGGGGTATATGGACAGACCCTGAACCAGGAACAAATCCGCGGTTTCTGTATCAGCAGAACAGTATGCGTGATGCTCTTATTGCTGCTTCTACACTGAATATCTTTAACAAACATTCTGACAGGGTGCGGATGGCTAATTTGGCTCAATCCGTAAATGTGCTTCAGTCATTGGTGTTGACTGATAATGAAAAGATGTTGCTTACACCTACCTATTATGTATTTAAAATGTATAAAAATCATCAGGATGCAGAATTATTACAAACGAATGTGGCTTCTGACATTTATGAATATGGTATGGAAAGTGTTCCGGAAATGAATGTATCTGCTTCTCGGAGTAAGAATGGGAAAATCCATGTAACTATGGTTAATTTGAATCCGAAAAAAGAAATTTCTACTGATTTGATCATGTTAGGTATAGGTTTCAAACAAATTAAGGGTGAGGTATTGACTTCTGATTCATATTCGGATTATAATTCTTTCGATAATGCAGATAAGGTTGTAGCAAAGCAGTTTAATAGTATAAAAAAAAGTGATGACAATATTGCGGTGGTAAAAATGCCACCATTGAGCGTGGTTGCGTTGGAAATATTTTAAAGAAGTTGTTATGTTGTAAATAAAAATGAAGAGATTATGATTAAAAGAATTTTTGTATTCATTGTCGTGTTCACGACATTTGCTGTGTCTTATGCTATAAAGGCAGAATACAGTTCTGTTTTTGCCAATGTAAAGTCTCGTACAAAACTTGATAATCCTGAGGGAATGTATGCAATATGGATAGGAAAGGACGGACATTTATTGAATCAGCCTTATTTGAAAGGTGGTCAAATAGTGTTACAATGGGCTGATATAGAAAAAGGACCAGGTGTTTATGATTGGTCTATGATGGATAATTGGATGAAACGATATTACGACTTGAATATTTATGCTACTTTACAGGTAAATGGTAATAACAAGCCTAAATGGATGTTTGGTCAAATTCCGTATTATCCAGGAAAACTCAGCCAACAAGTAAAGGACGATTATACATTGATGTTTTGGCATCCGCGTTTTAAACAGGCTTATCTTGATTTTATCAAGGCATGGGCAGAGCATCTTAAACATAGTCCTTATCTTAGAAGTATTATAGGTGTACGTATGAATTTAAACCCTTATGGGACAGAACACCAGTATCCATCAAAATATGTAAAGGATAAAGGAGAGGACTTTAGCAAGTGGGTAATACCTGATGGTGATATGCAGGCAAAACCTTGGAATCAAAAGGATGTGTCACAGTATGTGAAAGATGTTTTAGACCAGTATGTCAAGGAGCTTTCGCCAATAGTCAAGGTATTTGTGCGTAACGGCATTGTTGAAGACTTGCGTAGGGAATACGAAAATGATTTCCGTGAAGGCAGATTGGCATGGTTTCATACATCAAGCGAGGCAGAATCACGTGGCAATGAAAGGCAGTATATGGTGTTTATGGATTATTGCAGGGCAGGGCGTACTTATGCCTATGCTGAGCCGTGGGCAAGTGCATGGGGAGAGCATGGTGGCGTAAAAGACCCGAGATTTTGTTCTCCTTCACAGTGGAACTATTGGCGAATATTGATGGATATTAATTGCGGTGTTTCTTTTCTCGCTACCTATGGCAGTGACCTGGATATACCTGTAAAAGGAATGAGATTCGGAAAGAAAGTGTCTGATATAATGAAAAATGAGTTTCGGTCAGCATTTGATTTTGGTGCTAAATATGTGGGAAAGCATCGTTATCCTGAGACCACACCTGGTGTTTGGGCTGCATTCCGTCAATGTGATAGTTCATTGTGCTGGAAGAAGCCTTTGCGGTATTTGACAGAGGATTATACTTTGCTTACTTTGGTTCAACCTGGAAACTCTGTTGGAGTTCACAATGTAGGTTCAGATGAAAGTAGGTATGGCGCTTGGGCAAGAATATTGCCGGAAAATGGAAAAATGTCTGTTGTGATGCATCCTTCTTTTGTCAAGGCAAATGAAGGCTCTCAAATGTCAATACGTGTTATATATTTGGATGATGGGGATAATCAGTGGTCTGTCTCTTATGGAGGAAAAGACTATGTTGTGAAAAACACTAATTCTGGTAAATGGAAAGAAAAGGTTTGGAATGTGAAAGGTACTAAACCTTTTAATGGTGATGAAGCCGGTAAATTGGTGGAACAGGGAATGATTGCCGGAAAGAACAAGAAGCAAATTGCTGCATTGATACCTGACATAACAATTAAGGCTTTAAAAGGTAATACAATATTCCATCTACTAGAGGTTTATAAATGATTTCGTATTAGGACATTCTCTAATGACTTATTGAGACTTACATTTCCAAACATGGAGAGAGGGCTTGTAGTGGCTTTTGCTTTGGCTTTATCTTGTTTGTTTAGCTTGAAAATCACGGATTCTGTATTTTTATAGAAACGGCCTTTCCTCTTTGTATTACGGAAGTTCATTTAGGCATGTTGGTGATTATTACTATATAAAGGTCGTATATTGCTTAAATAAATTTTAAATAATATTTAACCGCCGTTTAAACAGCGTTTAAAAAAAGTGAGAAACAAATGGTATATGGATTTTATTATTTTTACTGCTGAAATTGATAAAAAACGTCATATAATATACTGACAATTTGCAAGTAGTCTTTTATAAGATTATATTTGCATAGTATGTAGAACAAAGGAGGGAATATGGCAGACAATTATATCTGTTTCGATTGGGCGATGAAATGCCGTTGCGTAATAAGGCAAATTTCGGAGTTCTCGAAGGTTTGCTTACAACGCTTTTGAATGAAAAGATTGTAATACAGAAGCTATTGGAAAACGAGAGTAATCAGGAAGACGAATATGATAAGTATAACCGTGTTGATATTTTGGCAGAGAATTCCCGTGGTGAGCATGTTATTATAGAGGTTTAGAACAATAATGAGTATGCTTATTTCCAGCGTATGTTTTTCGGTGCGTCGAAATTAGTTACTGAGTATATAAATAGAGGTGAGAGCTATGATAATGTACGCAAGGTATATAGCGTAAATATAGTTTATTTTTCATTGGAACACGGCAAAGATTTTGTTTATCATTGCAAGCTGAGTTTCTCGGTATTCATGATAGTGATTTGTTGGATTTATCGCCTTTTCAGAAGCAGACTTTCAAAGTAGATGAGGTCAGCCAGCTTTATCCGAAATATTATATGCTTAAAGTAAATGATTTCAATAATGTGGCTAGAATTCCTCTGGAAGAATGGATTTATTATCCGAACACAGGTACTGTTCCTGATACAGCTGTTGCTTCCGGCCTTGAGGAAGTAAGACAGCATTTGAAACTTGAGCGTATTACAAAAGATGAATTGAATGCTTATTATCGTCATTTGGATAATATAGTAATTTTGCGTGACAACATAAATACCGAGCTTGCAGATGGTCGTGCCGAAGGTCGTACTTGAGGGTCGTGCTGAAGAAAAACTTGAAAATGCCAGTAATCTAGAGAGGCTTGTAGTTCAGCCTGATATAATATCGGTTGTTACAGGATTATCGTGAGAGGGAATAAATTCTTTGTAAAAGAAAATGACAGCATACTGTTTATAAGATAATGCTGTCATTTTTATTTTATAACCAAAGTGCTAATCTGTAGGCCTTGTCTGTCAGTTATTGTGACATTATGTCATATTTTATCTTTTGGCACACTTTTGGTAATATTCATAGTGTCCGTTTAAGGACAAAATAAACAGATAATAACATTAAAAATATACAATTATGACTATTAAACCATTAGCAGACAGAGTTCTGATTCTTCCTGCTCCTGCAGAAGAAAAGACTATCGGTGGTATCATCATTCCTGATACAGCAAAAGAAAAACCATTGCAAGGAACAGTAATTGCAGTAGGTAACGGTACTAAAGATGAAGAAATGGTATTGAAAGTTAATGATACTGTTTTGTACGGAAAGTATTCCGGTACTGAAATCGAACATGAAGGTGTTAAATACCTGATGATGCGTCAGAGTGACGTTTTAGCAGTAGTGGAATAATATTAATAATCAACAATTTAAAAAATTAGACAATTATGGCAAAAGATATTCTCTTCAACATCGATGCTCGCGATCAGTTGAAAAAAGGTGTGGACGAACTTGCTAACGCAGTAAAAGTAACACTTGGTCCTAAAGGACGTAACGTTATTATAGAAAAAAAATTCGGTGCTCCTCATATCACTAAGGATGGTGTGACAGTAGCAAAAGAAATAGAATTGGCTGACGCATTCCAGAACACAGGCGCACAGCTCGTAAAATCTGTAGCTTCAAAGACAGGTGATGATGCAGGTGACGGTACTACTACTGCAACTGTATTGGCTCAGGCTATCGTAGGTGTAGGTTTGAAGAACGTTACAGCAGGTGCAAATCCAATGGACTTGAAACGTGGTATCGACAAGGCTGTTGCTAAAGTTGTAGAATCTATCAAGTCACAGGCTGAAACTGTAGGCGACAACTACGACAAGATTGAACAGGTTGCTACAATCTCTGCAAACAACGACCCTGTTATTGGTAAGCTTATTGCGGACGCTATGCGCAAGGTTTCAAAAGACGGTGTTATCACTATCGAGGAAGCTAAAGGTACTGACACTACAATCGGTGTTGTAGAAGGTATGCAGTTCGACCGTGGTTACTTGTCAGCTTACTTCGTAACTGATACAGAAAAGATGGAATGTGTAATGGAACACCCATACATTCTTATCTATGACAAGAAGATTTCTAACCTGAAAGATTTCTTGCCTATCCTTGAACCGGCAGTACAGAGCGGACGTCCTTTGTTGGTTATAGCAGAAGATGTTGACAGCGAAGCATTGACTACACTTGTAGTTAACCGTCTGCGTGGACAGTTGAAGATTTGCGCTGTTAAGGCTCCGGGCTTCGGCGATCGTCGTAAGGCTATGCTTGAAGATATCGCAGTATTGACTGGCGGTGTAGTTATCAGCGAAGAAAAAGGCTTGAAACTTGAACAGGCTACTCTCGAAATGCTTGGTACTTGTGATAAGGTTACTGTTTCTAAGGAAAATACTACTATCGTAAACGGTGCAGGTCAGAAAGAACTCATCCAGGAACGTATCAATCAGATCAAAGCTGAGATGAAGAATTCTACTTCTGACTATGACAAAGAAAAACTTCAGGAACGTCTTGCCAAATTGTCAGGTGGTGTAGCAGTTCTTTATGTAGGTGCTGCAAGCGAAGTTGAAATGAAGGAAAAGAAAGACCGTGTTGACGATGCTTTGTGCGCAACTCGTGCCGCTATCGAAGAAGGTATCGTACCTGGAGGTGGTGTAACTTACATCCGTGCAATCGATGCATTGGAAGGTTTGAAGGGTGACAATGCTGACGAGACAACCGGTATCGAAATCATCAAACGTGCTATCGAGTAGCCTCTTCGTCAGATTGTAGCTAACGCTGGTAAAGAAGGTGCTGTAGTGGTACAGAAAGTACGTGAAGGTGAAGGTGACTTCGGTTACAATGCACGTACAGACGTTTACGAACACTTGCACGCTGCCGGTGTAGTTGACCCTGCAAAAGTAACTCGTGTTGCTCTTGAAAACGCAGCTTCAATAGCAGGTATGTTCTTGACTACTGAATGTGTAATTGTAGAAAAGAAAGAAGACAAACCTGAAATGCCAATGGGCGCTCCGGGAATGGGCGGCATGGGTGGCATGATGTAATCTTCCCCTTTTAATCACATAAAATATTGATATTAGACTCCTGTCGGACTGATGTCCGGCAGGAGTTTTTTTATTAGGATTTTATCATATAAAAAAGCACACGGACTATTAATAAATGTGGTCCGTGTGCTTTTTTTATGTTGGTATTATATAAGAAATAGTCTTAGAAATACAGTTCAATTGATAAGTACAGATATTCTTTGTCTTGGCATTTACTCCGTTCGAAGGATATCTTGTCTTCCCTAGCCAGCCATCCTATGGCCAGATTAAGGTCTCTGTCCGATAATCCGGATTTTTCCTTTAGCTGTTCATATTCCCAACGTTCACCATTGTTAAGTAGCCTCCAGATAATTCCGGCATTTTCGCCAATAACGTGTTTATCCATATTATCCTATAAAATAATTCAGTTCAACGTATAGTATGTTTCTTTTTCCTACTTGGGTTTCTTCGATATTGAGTTTTCCTTCTCTTGCCAGCCATCCTATAGCAGCATTAATTTCCCTGTCTGATAATCCGGTTGATTTCTTGATCTCGTTATAAGACCATTTGCGGTGTTCGCCATGTAATAACTGCCATAAAACACCAGCGCATTTTCCTATACTTTGTACATCCATATCCTTAATTTTTAGGTTATAAATAGAGTAATTGTTTACGGATTAAAGCTTATTGTATTTTTGCTTTTCACAAATATAGAAATTTTTTGTATATGTTGTAACTCATATTCTTTGATTTTTTGGTATAATATGGTGAATTGTAATAATTCTGAAGTATAGAATACTAATATATTTAGATTTTATATTGAAGGAGATTTCTGTTATTGTTGGAAGATGGTGTTGTTATACAATTGTGATATTGTATAAAATTTGTACCTTTACAACACTTTTTTATCTCTGTAAGGTTAATTCCCTGTTCCTTATGGATGTCTTGTTTATTATACGGGGAATATTGGTGTTTATGAATAAGATTTTGTGTTTTTTAGTGTGTATGGCTTTTTGTGCCTGCACAAATGAGACCACTAAGGTAAATGTAAATGAACATGGAACCGAGTGGAAATGGGATGGAGGTACAATTGTAGTAAACAGTCCAGAACGTGAGCCTGGCCAGAAAAGTGTATTGGGCTTGACTGTTCCAAAGATGGAGGTCGTGAAAGTTGGTTTTGTAGGTCTGGGAATGCGTGGACCTGGAGCTGTGGAACGTTTCACCCACATACCGGGTACACATATCGTAGCTTTATGTGATCATGAGGCTTTGCGTGCTGAGGCTTGTCAGGAGTATTTGAAGAATGCTTCTTTGCCAAAGGCAGATATATATTCCGGTGAAAAAGGATATGAGGAACTGTGTAAAAGAGAAGACATTGATCTGGTTTATATAGCAACGGACTGGCTGCATCATTTTCCCGTAGCAAAATGTGCTCTTGAAAATGGCAAACATGTGGCCATAGAAGTTCCTTCCGCAATGAATTTGAACGAGTGCTGGACACTGGTAAATTTGAGTGAGAAGTATCAGAAACATTGTATGATTCTTGAGAACTGCTGTTATGACTGGTTCGAGATGAATACCCTTAATATGGCACAGCAGGGAGTATTCGGTGAGGTGATACGTGCTCAGGGTGCCTATATCCACGATTTAAGTCCATTCTGGAAACATTACTGGAAAAATGGTGAATCGGACAAGTTGGGATGGCGTCTTGATTACAATATGCGTCATCGTGGTGATGTGTATGCCACTCACGGCCTAGGCCCTGTAGCTCAGGCTCTTGATATTCATCGTGGCGACAGAATGAAGACTCTGGTGGCAATGGATACCAAATCTGTGAATGGAAAAGCATGGGTTGAGGCATCTGCAGATTCAGTATGCGAGAATTTCAGAAACGGTGATCATACTACAACTTTGATACGTACAGAAAATGGTAAGGTTATCGAAATACAGCATAACGTAATGACTCCGCAACCATACAACAGACTTTATCAGCTTACAGGAACAAAAGGTTTTGCAAACAAATATCTTATTGAGGGATATGCTGTAGGAGGTGACCAGCTTGAGGCTTCAGGTGTAAAGCCGGAAGTTGACAATCTGAATGCACACAGCTTCCTTCCTGAAAAGGAAATGAATGCATTGGTAGAGAAATACAGACATCCTATATTGAAGAAATACGGTGATATGGCCAAGGAAGTTGGCGGACACGGTGGAATGGACTTCATTATGGACTCGCGTCTGGTTTATTGTCTGCAGAACGGTTTGCCATTGGATATGGATGTTTATGATTTGGCTGAATGGTGCTGCCTTGCCGAGCTTGGTGAATTGTCTATGGATAATAACTGTGCTCCTGTAGAATTCCCTGACTTCACACGTGGTGACTGGAATAAGGTGAAAGGATACAGACATGCCTTTGCTTCACCTGAAGATGAGGCTGAAGCTGCCAAGAAAGCTGAAGCTTATACACAGAAACTAAAACTTCAGGGTGCTGAGGATTGGAAATAAATCAGAATAGATGATATTTTTAAGCCTTTTGAAAACTGTTTGCAAAGAGTTTTCAAAAGGCTTTAAATTTTATATTGAAGAGTGTTTTTGAACTTCTTCCATTACTCGCAGGAAGTTGCCTCCCCATATTCGTCTGATATCATCCTCGCTATATCTTTCTTTTATGAGGCGACGGGTGAAGTTTATAAGTTCCGATGAGTCGTTGCATCCTATTATTCCGCCGTCGCCATCGAAGTCTGTTCCTATTCCCACATGTTCCACACCTGCAATATTTACTATGTGGTTCATATGTTCTATCGCATCAAGGATATTTGCCTCACGGTCTGAGCGGAGGAAACCGCTGTAAAGACAAACCTGTACTACTCCTCCTTTACGGGTAATGGCTTTTATCTGGTCGTCTGTAAGGTTTCGTGGATGATCGCATAAAGAACGGCATGAGGAGTGTGAACATACTACAGGCGTTTGGCTTATCTCCAGTGTGTCGTAGAAACTTCTTTCTCCACTGTGTGACAGGTCTATCATCATACCCGTGCGGTTCATCTCACGTATGACAGCTTCACCGAACTGACTTACACCAAGATTTTCGTCATTATATCTTGCCGAACCGCAGATGTCGTTGTTACCGTTGTGACATAGTGTCATGTAAACTACGCCTCTTTTTCTGAAACGTTCCACATTGGTGATGTCTTTACCAATGGCATATCCGTTTTCAATACCTAGCATTATGGCTTTTTTCCCTTCCATTTTCAGACGATAAAGATCCGAAGGTGTGTATGCGATATCCACAGCCGTACAGTTTTCGGCTATCATCTTTTCCATTTCATTGAGCAGTCTGTCTGCCTTTGCCGTGGCGGCAAGCAATGCCTCGTCTGTACGTTCTTTCTGTGGAATATATGCAACCATGATTGTGGCATCCTGTCTTCCTTCGGTCATTTTATGAAGATCGACTTTTATCTTGCTGTCTCTTGTCGCGAAGTCTATTCCCTGTCCGAAAAACATAGGAGTGTCGCAATGAGTGTCGAGCGTCAGAATCCTTTGGTGCAGTCTTTTTGCTTCCTTAAAGGAAGAAGACTCTTTAATTAACCATTCAAAGATTGGCATCATACATCTGTCTCCATTCAGAATGAAGCATTCCGGATGCCATTGGACGCCTAACATTGATTTGTATTCCGTGCTTTCTATAGCTTCTATAATTCCGTCGCTTGAGCGGGCGTAGACTCTGAATCCGGGTGCGGCATCTTTTACAGCCTGATGATGGAAAGAGTTTACCGGTAGAACTGTAGTACCCATAATTTCTGCCAATAAGCTGTTTTCGTCTATATTAACGAGGTGAGAAGCATATGGTCTGTCAAGATCCTGACTGTGTTTTATTAATTTGTTTTCAGTTTGGGAATATATATCCTGATATAATGTTCCACCAAAAGCCGCATTCATAATTTGTATTCCGCGGCATATACCAAGCATTGGTATCTGCCTGTCTGCTGCCATTTTTACAATCATCAGTTCCTGACGGTCGCGGTAAGGATTGATATTATGTAGTTCTCTAACCGGGTCTTCGCCTAAGAATAATGGATTGATATCTGCGCCTCCGCTGAGAAGAATTCCATCTAAAGAATCAAGCAGATTTGGCAGAATAGTCAGATCGTCTGAAGGAGGAATAACTACAGGAACACCTCCGGCTTCGTATATCGATTTGTAGTAACCGGGTAGGAGAGAAATGTTTCCATCGCTTATGTTTGCAGTTATACCTATAAGCGGACGTTGTCTGTCTGATGGCAATTTGCTATGTAAATAGTCATAATCAGCCTGTATATCGAATGTTTTATACGTTTTCATACGTTAATCTTTATTATAACTCTGACAAATATACGGAAAAATCAGATTTATTTCAGATATTTGTTTAAAATAACATTCTATGGAACCAGTAAGAACACTCTCCCAAATGGTAAATAGGTTGCGCTTGAGAAAAACACGGCGCAAAGTTGCTGTTGTTTGTCCTAACGATCCACATACAGAATATGTTATAATAAGAAGTCTGAGAGAGGAAATAGCCGAATATCTTTTGGTTACTGATGAAGGACATATCGATATAGCAAACAGTCTATATGCTGCTTCTCCTGATTTTGTTCGTGTATATACGGCTCCAACACCTGATGATGCTGCAGCTTTGGCTGTAGAACTGGTACGTTCCGGTGAGGCTGAGGTGCTGATGAAAGGATTGATAAATACAGATAATCTTCTGAGGGCCGTATTGCATAAAGAGAGAGGTTTGCTTCCTCCTGGTGGAATCTTAAGCCATGTGGCTGTCGCACAGATTCCGCTTTATCATAAATTATTGTTCTTTTCGGA
>JAHLFB010000239.1 GCA_018884025.1 Candidatus Phocaeicola faecipullorum | reverse complement strand
GATACCACATCCACTATTTGTGCGGCATCCATAATCTTGTCTATGGTGGCTTGGTCTATCATGATGCGACAAATTTACGGAAAATCTATGGAAAAACCTCCGAATTTCAGCAGATTAACGCAATATAATCTGTGAACTAAGCAGTTAGGAGAAAATCACGGAAGTTGGGAAAAGGACTGAAAACCGTTTCAAAGCGGATTGAAGCAGGAGAACGGTTTCCTATTCGTTATCCATTGGAAATGCAGATTTAACAGTCTCCGTTTTATGTGCGCCGCTCTGCGTAGGTTTGCTTGTCAAGGTTTAACTCGTTGATTTATAGTTTTGCGACCAAAATTTGATAATTGAGCCGAAAATTGCTAAGGATTAGCTTTTTATGAGCGTTTCTCAAAAGACGAGGTAATGACTTGGAAACAGTTGCAAATTCTGCGATGTGTAGCGCATTTCTGTCAAACAACTCTTGTTCTATTTGCAAAATTAGCACTTTCTTTTGAGAAACAAGCAAGATACCAAATAAGATTTTATATCTTTGTAACCGTCAGACAAAAAAATGCGAATATGAACCGAATAAAAGAGGTATTGGAGACTAAGGCATTAGTCAAACAGAATTGGCAAATAAGCTTGGAAAGACTTTCAACATGGTCAATCTGTATGCCACTAATAAGGTGCAACCTCCTATACCTGTACTGTATCGGATTGCAGACATCTTGAAAATAGATGTGCGTGAGCTTCTTATTCCCAACAAACTTGATACAAAGTAATAAATGAATGCCTTTATTGAATAAACTATGCATAATATAATTTGTTTTGAAACGGAATGGCTGTATAACAGCCACAAGGGTAATCAGTTCAACCTTGAAACCAAGTTGCTTTTGGATTGTTTGAGAAATTTCTACAAATGTGATATAATACATAGACATATTTTGTATAGAGAAGATTTACAATATTATATGGACTATTTTACTACCAAACGTAAATTCGCCAAATTCGATAAATATGATATCATTTATTTTGCATGTCATGGAAGGAATCATACTATATCATTTGAAGGAGAGAATGATGGGATTGATTTGATGGAACTTGCTGCCATGAACAAAAATTTTTTCTCCAGTAAGATTGTTCATTTCAGTTCATGTCGGACATTGACTAACGAAAAAGTTGCGTTAGAATTTAAAAAGCAAACAGGGGCAAAATTAGTGACAGGTTACAGTTCATCTGTTGATGCAATGAGGTCGGCAATAGCGGATATGGCATATTTCAATGAGCTTATGCACATCAAGAATGTAGGCGTTATTCTCAATGATACCAGTAAATTTTGTAAGACTTACAAATCTCTATTAGAAGAACTTAAATTTACCAGAATATGACTTTATTTGAACATCTGTCAAACTTCAAGCGTCATTCTTCTGAAGAGAAATTGACAGCGGCATTTGAGAAATTGGCACCTCATTTCATATATGGAGGCTATATTAAGGTAAATGATGCGTATAGAGTATACATTCGTACCATTGAATTTTACTACCATGATGAGAGCGACAAACCGGATGCAATCAAAGACCCAATCGTGTATCACAGGAATCATACAAAAAAAGAAATAGAAGGACCTTACGAGGAACCTTATTTGCCGCTTATGTCGATTTACATGCACAGCTCTGGATATGACATCACTTTTGAGAATGAAGAACAGGAATACAGGGCTTCGGCACTGATTCGAGAATATTCGATATATGATGTTGAGCAAAAAGAGTTTCTTCGTCTGACTTCTAAAGGGATGTTTCGTGATGAACGAGTTCTATATTTGAAATATTATCTTAACGGCTTCTCGCTAAACGGCAAGCCCAGTATCGTATGGGTCGATGATGAACACTTCCCACAATCTAATCTTTTGCAAAATGCGAGAAAAGGGGTGTACATTATAAAAGACGGCAAGAAAACGACAGAAAAAGACAAAAGACAATGGAGCTTTAAACTCAATGAAGATATATGGTTACCGACCGACTGACTGATACCGTGTATTTCTCGGAATGGGCATTGAAGGACTTTCCTGTGCCCATAAATAATATCTGCAAGTTATTGGACAAGTATGGGATTAAATATGGCTTCCTGCGCCATACCAAAGATTATTGGTGCAGGGACTATATGCCCATACAAGTCAATGAAACCAAATTTGTACATTACGCTTATGCTCCTGACTATTTGCAGAACGAGAAAAACAGGAGGTATATAACCGATCCGACAGCCGTTTTGCATGACCTGAACATTCCGACTGTCAAAACAGATTTGATAATAGATGGCGGTAACATTATCAAGTGCCCCGACAAAGTGATAATGACTAAAAAGGTGTTTTGTGAAAACAAAAATATCCCGCGTAACAAGGTAATTGCCATGCTTGAACAGTTATTTGAATGTAGCATTGTCTTTCTACCATGGGATAAATCAGAAACATACGGTCATGCAGATGGTATTGTCCGTTGGGTTAACGGAAATACAGTCTTACTGACTGCTTACGAAATGTCCCGTTACTTTGCAAACAAGTTTCTCAAAGAGTTGGAACGGGACTTTGATGTCATAGTCATGAAATACTCCACTCGCCCACGGAACAGGGGACATTCTTGGGCATACATCAATTTTCTTCAGACAAAGAATGTTATCATAGTGCCTGTATTCAATATAAAGGAAGATGAACAGGCTTTACAGCAAATTGAGGCGGCATTTCCAGACTATCAAGGTCGTATCGAACCAGTTGATATCTCAAATATAATCAGTCATGGAGGGGGTCTCAACTGTATCTCATGGAACATAAAACAACCCTCATAAATTCATCGAACATACATTCAATGACAATCTCTAAAAAATAGGGAATCGACCAACGGAAGGATCGTAAGTCTGTTTTAGGCAATCGTTGTATTTTGTCGGTAATCCATGTGCGATATCGAAGCCGTTACCAAGAATGATTAATCTGTTCATTATTTCCGCCTTATAATTTGCTACTGAACAAATATAGCCAATTATCCGCCAGAAGTGCTCTTCTTGCTAATCTTCCCGACCCTGCTTCACCACCTTTCAGAACTGCTCCGTCACACCTCGTTTCCAACCTGCTGAGTATGGTGCAGATGAATGAAATCGCAATTCCGGAGTAGTGATATGTCAAATTAAAGTTGTGCATTATTGCGCCCATCTTTCTTCCTCTCCACAAACTCATCATACTCCTTTGCGCTCACGAATTTCATCAGCGCGTCAACCAGTTCATGCATTTTCGTGCTGCCGGCTTCGGGAAACCAGCCGTTGGATTTGTCGGCGGCCCTGGCATTCCTGGCAGCTTCTTTCATCAGCACGATATACCGTTTGGGATCGTATCCTTGCGGCGTCTGGGCGCCGAGAGCCTCTTTGCAATCGTCGCCAGTGGCGATCTGCAGATTGTCCAGACAGGCTGTGGTATGGTACAGCAGCCAGACTTCGAAACACGGATTGCTTAACACGATATGCCAGTTCGGCCTTTGGGAACATTCATCGTGAACCTCGTTCAATGCCTTGCCGCCCCATCTGTCGATATCCATGACGAGCCATACGCTGTCTTCGTCATTAAGGTCGACTTTCTCGGCATATTCAAGCGCACGTCTCAATACATGTTGAGGCGAAGGCGGCGGGTCTTTTTCGTATTCCTCATCCTTGATGTATTCGACAATCACCCTCCTTGATATTCCTTCGAGCTGCTGGAAATATTCCCTTTCTCTTTTGGAACCTTCGCAGGCGATTGCGAACAGTCTGTAGTCTCTTTTCAGTTCGTCGTCCGGGATTTCGCGGACATAGCCCCTCTTAATTCTTCCCATCTTGTTGCCAGTTTAAGTCCTTTAGGTTTGCAAGGAACGGAATCGCTCCGAATCTGCCCATCAGATATCCTTTCTCCAGCTGAAGGTCGGTCCTGGGCTTGAAGTCAGTCAGAGGATATATCTCCGTCGAGCCGTTGTTTTTCTCGACGAACCATATTTCGTCCTGCCGGAACAAGTCATAGTCCAGCAGATTGCTTTCGTGGGTGGTGACGATGAACTGGCCGCCGTCGGCGGGACTGCTGCTCATTATTTT
>JAHLFB010000026.1 GCA_018884025.1 Candidatus Phocaeicola faecipullorum | reverse complement strand
CGTGTATCATAGATAGGTCCACGGTCTGGTATGGCAGTATCAATATACTTGGCTATGTAACAGAGGAAGATAACATTATTAAAATCACAGATGGTAAACTTGCAAATGAGCTACTTGATGTCATTTACAATAGCGGAAAATAGAAAAAATAAGTGGAAAAATCATCATTTTACTCTCGCATGACAGTATCCCAAATGTGATGACTCTTGCCGAACAGATGAGAATAACAGCCAAAGCCGCAGAAAACAAAAATTGATTTTTCTGGAGGGAGCGCAGTTTACCGTCTGCCCACTTTATTGTATTTCTAAAAAATATCCTTCTTAAGTAATGGGAACAGCATATAGAAATAGAATCGGATGTGATTTAATTTCCATCTATATGCTGTTTTATATTTTTCTTCTGACTTTTCCGTCAGTCGCTTGTTTCCGCTGCCGTCGGTATCCATTGTACAGACGTGAAAGGGAAAAGGTTTTCGGGCTGAATACGCTCTGAAAGAGGAAGATTCAGCCCGAAACGGCAAAGCCGCCTGACCTTTTCGCTTTCAATAGAGTCTGTACTAACTTCTATGGACGGCAGAGGGAACGGACGACTGTCCGGGATTGTTCTTTTGCTCTTGTCTTCGTTTAATCAGCTTATCCATGTCCTCGGATATTTTATCATCGGTTACTTTGGCATATCCTTGTGTCGTTTTAATACTCGTGTGTCCCATCATTTTACTTATACTTTCTATCGGGACACCTGCAGAAAGCATCAAAGTGCCGAACGAATGCCTGCTGGCGTGATAGCTCAAATTCTCCTTTATACCGGCCACGATGCCTATTTCATGTATGCAGTACCATAACATGTCACGTTTTGGCAATGGGAATATGGGGTTGCTTTCATCCGTTGTGTTATACATAGCCAATATCTGTTCAGCTATGGGATGAAGAGGTATGAATGACTCCACATCCGTTTTTTTACGGTTGATACGGATGTACTTTCTTCCGTCTAAAGTCGTTTCAATATGTGAAGGATAGAGCCGTTTAACATCAACGTAAGACAATCCGGTGAAGCAGGAAAATATGAAAGCCCTGCGGGTAAGTTCCTGCAATCTTTCCGGCATAGGCTGCTCCATAATCCTTTGCAACTCAGCCCTGCTTATATGTTTCAATTTACCTGTAGGCTTTTTCTCGTAAGGTACATCCGCAAGCGGGTTGAAACGGAGAACCTCCCTGTCAACGGCAATATATATCAGTCTGTTCAGCCATGTAAGACAGTGGTTGATGTGACTCGCACCGCAACCTTTACCCTTCAGATATAGTTTGTATTCCCAACCGAAATCTTCTGTAATGTCTTCAAAAGCTATGTCATTCATCCCCATAGAAAGCAGGTATTCGTGCAGGTATGCCTGAGTAGACTTGGACTGACGGTAAGATGAGGTAGAATTTATCGCTACGGAACGGATTCTCAACCTTTCGCGTTCTTCTTCTCCGGTTTTCAAAAGAGTTACAGGAACAGTCCCTACACATGTTATTTCGTTTTTCAGCATTTCAGCAGTTATCATACCCGTTTCCTTTAACAGGTTCATGTAAGAAGTTTCAAGCCTTGCCCGTAGGTTCGCAAGAAGACCGTTTGTCCTGCCATCTTTTACCGTTCCGTTTTTGGTATTCCAGCATTCAGGATTGCAATAATATCCGGTAGTAAATACACTGCTCTTGCCGTCAATCGTGATACGGCACATGATGGCTGTTGTCCCGTCGGCTTTGACCTTGCCTCGGTTAATATAATAGAGAATTGAAAATGTACTTCGCATTGTTTAAATATTTTAAGAGTTATAGAATCAGTTTCAGGTCTTTTGTCGCCTCGATATATTTGTCCATGTCCTCAAAAAGTTTTTTGGGAGTCACACGGGCATATACTTGGGTTGTACCTATATCCGCATGTCCCAGCATCCTGCTGACAGTTTCAATCGGCACACCGTTTTCCAATGTCATAAGGGTCGAGAACGAATGTCTCCCCATGTGGTATGACAAACGGCCTTTTATCCCGACTTTCATTTTGATGCTTGTAAGACACCACTTCAAAGCCTGGTAGGGGATGACAGGAAACAAGGTAGCCCTTGTCTCATCCTTGTACTTTTCAATAAGAACCACGGCTTCCGGCAACAGCTTGACACGGCACAGTTGTCCGTTTTTGCCTCTTCGGTACTTCAACCATGGCGCTCCCTGATCATCCTTGGATAGGTTATCAGGAGTAATTGCAACTACGTCAACATATGAAGTTCCGGTGTAGCAGGCGAAAAGAAACATATCCCTGACAATAGAGTGTTCGGGGCGGCAGCCGGTAAGCTCTACATCTCTTATTTTTTCGAAATCATCCTTGCTCAATGCTCTCGGTGGTGTCTCTTTCTGTTTTGGCAGCTGGTAGTGTTCAAAATAGGACTTGTCCGAATGTCCTTCCTTGAACGCGATACGGCAAATCTTTTTCAGTATGGCCAAATAGTGACGCACAGTCTGGACTCCCAGTCGTTTCTCAATTACTACATATTCCTGAAATTCACGTATAAACAGTTCATTAAGCTGGCAAAAGGCAAGGTCTGACACCTTGAATCTGCAATTTATGAATTCTGCAAGACGGTTACGGGTATAAATATAGTTTGGAAGTGTACGGTGGGATATGTCTATCCCCACACGGGACTTCACTTCCTCGATATGCCTGTCGAACAGCTTGAGCAATGTCATTTGGGTATCTTTGCTGCCTTGAAGCATTTCTTTTACATCCGTTGCATTAAAATCATTTTTCCGCTCCACGAGAGAATCAAAGGCAGAGTTTACAGCCAATAGCAACCTGTCGATTTTTGCATTGGTTTCCACCGCTTCTTTACTTTTTCCATTCAACCGATTCTCCCGTGGATTCCATAACTCTGGAGCACATGACAGCTTGCAACTGAATTGCGCCATCGTGTTGTTCACCGTTATTCGTCCCATAATTGGAGCCTTTCCGAACTTGTCAAGACCGCTCTTTTTCAGGTAGAGCAACACCTTGAATTTTTCTACTTTCATACGCTTATTCTTTAATGGCAAAATTACCTAATTTATAAGCGCTCTTAGATATGCAAAACATTGACGACCAGTGAATAATAGCCCATCGTGATAGATTCTGTACTCCTCATTGCGTTACCTGTATGCTTCGGTAACTGGACAGCTAACGCTTTGGTAACTGAACGAATACTATAAATTACCTTTTTTTGCGTTTTACTCATTTGGCAGAATTCAGCGAATATGCTAAATACCAACCATTTAAGTTTTATCTACTCATTTTTGTTATCGCTTGCTTTCCTGTTACTTATGCACACCGCCCGTCATTCGTACGCCGTCATACAAATCTCTTTAGGCACAGATATTTATACAGTATCGAAAATGCTTACTCACAAAAATGTTTCGACAACACAGATTTATGCTGGTGCGCCCAGACTGGTCGCTTGATAAATACTTCTGTAGCAAGAAGTTAGGATTGGGTTCAATATAATCCTATCGTCAATCAGCTTATCCGACGGGGAAACCTAACGGGGAGTGTAGCATGCTGATTAAA